>JBCDHF010000418.1:0-4129 GCA_038750375.1 Cyanobacteria bacterium P01_H01_bin.15 | reverse complement strand
TCGCACACGATCATCAGCACTACCGCCAAAAGTGCGATTCCAAAGTGGGTTTCCAGAGCGATCCAGCTTAAGGATCCGCACGTTTCCCTCTCGTGAATCCCTATGGGTGATGTCAGCAGCGACGAAGATACCCCCATCTGATGTTGTTAGAACTCCTTGACCATTACTGTTGCCGTTCCTGTCGTATGCGCGATTCCAGATTTGGTTGCCGCTTTGGTCAAGCTTGACAACCCAGAGATGACGAAACGCCTTATTCAGAAGAGTGGTCCAGCCGGAAACGAGAAAACCAGAATCTTTTCCAGCGCTAACATCATATGCAAACTGATCAGCAAAATCCCGAAACGCTAGCTTGGTTTCCCATTGCGATTTTCCCGTACCATCGATCTTAATCATTTTCACGTTTGAGATTAGGCTACCATCAGGTGGAAAATTTCCGGCGATGAGAAAGCCCTTGTCTACAGTCTTGGTGATGCCCAAAGCGGTATCGGAAAAGTTGGTGCCGAATGTTCGATCCCAGATCTTATTGCCCTTGCTGTCCGTGCGGATCACCCAAACATCATCTCCACCAGCGCCCGTAGATCTAGTGCTACCCAGGATCGCAAAGCCGCCGTCAGATGCTGTTATAACTCTGGATGCGTATTCCCGACCAGCTCCGCCGAACGTTTGGTCCCATAAAAGATTTCCGGTGCTATCAATCTTGATAGCCCAAATATCGGCTTCACCTGCCCCTTTCGACCAAGTATGCCCGACGATTAAAAATCCACCATCAGCAGTTGCGGCGATACCATTTGCGCCGTCCCGTCTGTTACCGCCAAAAGCCCGATCCCAAAGAAGCTTGCCAGAATTGTCTAATTTGATAACCCAGACATCGGCTTTGCCCGCGCCCTTTGAAGCGGTCTGTCCGGCGACAAGAAAACCGCCGTCGGCGGTAGTAATAACATCGTATGCGCTGTCCCAATCAGCGCCGCCAAAAGTACGCTCCCACTCAATCTTAAATGGAGTAGTAGCCAGTTTTTTTGCGTGCTTGCGTTGTTGCGCCAACGCTTGCTTCTTCTCATCCTTTCTGCGCCGTTCTTCTCGTATTGCGTTAATTGCAGAGGTTGCCCGTAATGTGTATCTTCCGGTTGGAAACAGATTCAAATATGCCTGATAGGCTTTGATTGTATTTTGTGCTTTCGCGGACGCCCAAGCGCCCTCATCTGCCTGATGCGACACATTGTTTTCGGTTAGAAGCGGCTTAGCCACCCGCACCCAATCACTCCCGTCAATTCGATTTGCCGTCTTCGCAAGCTCCGTCTGGTGATCATAGTCAGCAGCGCCAACTGAAAACAGGAGAGTGACGCTGACAGCAGTCACGCGAACCAGTTTTCCTAATAGAGTAAGAAGACTGGCTTTAGGCGCCCTTTGACGACACGGTGAGTTGAATTCCAGTATCGAATGAAGGACCATGAAATCCAGTGGCAGACCTAGACAGCCCTGTAGAATAATATTACTTTTGGCTATTGCCAATAGCTCACCCCTTTAACCTTAGAAATTGCAAATCCTTTATCGAATTTCAATTGATTGACTCTCTACGTTCGTGTTGATGCAAGCGAATGTAACGGCTTCTCCACAAAGGCAAACTAAAAATATATACACGCGGGTTCCTGGAGCATATGCTTTTTTGAGAGTTGAAATGCCAATTGCCTTCAAGGATCAGTAAATGTCTCGCGTCTGTGTTTATTTTAGATTTTTGAGCTTCTTAGTCCTTCTTTCACTGAGTGCGCTTGCTGGTGTCGCGAATTCTGCAGAGACGGTAAAAACGAGCAACTTAGCCGTTCGGATTCCAGACACCGGTGTATGCGTGCCAAGTAGAGTTTACTTTGCATTAGAAGCTGCGGATGCCAATCGCCAGGCACCAGTTTTGAGCGAGGTAGCCAAGATTGTCGGTGCCCTACGCATCAGCCACCAGATGAAGTGTGATACTGGGCTCAAAGAAATATTCTTACGGTATGATGAAGAAAAAAATACAACCATCTATAGTGCTGCTGAAGATGATGGTTGGCTTGTTAAATCTGGACCATTAAGTTCATACGGGTTTTTTTCTACAAATATGAATGATAAGTCTTATTGGCCAGGATTTTCACTAAATTCTCTCGGGATACTTTCATTTCGAAATTTGGAAAGTGAGCGTATTCGTTTACAAAAAATAGATACTGTCGGTAACTACCAGATACTAAAAAAACACCCTGACGGTCTTCAGTATGCACCATATTGCGACTCATTTGACGTTGTTGGTGATCAGAATTTGAACAATGATGAAAACTACGAAGTGCTTTTACTGCATTTTCAATCAGGTGATGCAAATCTAATTTTTAAGATTACACGCGAAGATAATGTTTCCGATGGTTGTATTTTTACAGAGATAAAATGGGGCCGAGGACGGACTCCCGGAACCGGCTCGACGTACAACGATCCTGAAAGTACTCAGGTTACCAAATATGTGCGTCAGCTTGACGAAGTGCTGCTTACTGCTCGCAACAGCGTTAGGCGGGAATACATCGAGACCAATTTTTATGACAGAGGAGCCTTTCGATACAGGTTCCTGGTGAAAAAAAGAGACACTGAGGATGCCGCTGTAACTTCGTGGTACGCCATGAATTTAAACGCTCCAAAAGAACCGAAGCCTGAGCCAGTCGTTGCTCAGGAACCCCAGGCGGTGCATCCACTCACAAACCATCCACGAGTGAAATATTTTGTTGATGAACGCTATAAGCCTTGGGATCTAGATTGCGCATTTAAAGAGATGGAGAAATACCTTCCAGACTTATCGCTCAAAAAGCTAAAAGAATTGGAAAACGCAGAACGAGCCCGGAGTGGGTTTTTGAAAAAAATTGAGCGCTATAAAGAAAGCGATCACCGTCTCAAGGATTACTTAATATCAATTGAACTCGAGAAAGTAAAATTAGCTGAAGAGAAGATAGCAAAGTTATCGAATCCCGATTTTCAACCTAATTATGAATACACTGACGCAGAGATCAGAAGTGCCTATTATGACGTTGGGAGAAGCAAAGCTTGCAGAGTAACAGAACGAATACAGCAACATTACGAATGGAGCTGCTCAACTGAAACTTGGACAAAGAATAAGGAAGGGGCTAATTTCAAAAATCACTGTGCCTGTGTGGGCAAGACCGCAGGAGAGCTATGGTTAGATATGAATACAGATCGATGGAAGTCAGATGTTGCCATTGCACTGGGAGTTGAAGCCGGTTTAAGGTGTGATCAATAGTTATTTGATCCTAAGAATATGAACATACAGAATATAAAATATGGAATGCTTGTGATTTTTTTTAGCCTTGTTGAGGTAGCTTATTCGCAAGAGTTTCCATTAGCTACAAATGCAGATATAAACTACCTTAATAATTTTATAGATAATAAATCTAGAGAAATATTTCTGGTGAATTCCCATAAATCTTCATGCCATATGCTTATAAGGGAAAGCGATAGATCGATTGCGAGTGTAGATGGTGTTTATCGTATCATATTCCAAGGTAAAAAGCTTACTGTGAGTAAACGTAGTGACATTAAATGGAGAAAGAACCCTAGCGGGTATCAAAACTGTGTGAAAAAGTACACTATTAGTACAAGTGAATTTGCAAATGTGGCTCATTTTAGAGGTTCGCCTATCGTCTGGGCAACAAAATTGACAGAAAATTACTGCGTCACAAGAACCCACTATTCAAATTGTAGTACCGTCTGTACGTCGAGTTTAGGGGCGGATACACCGCTTTATACGTTCGTTACTTCCGAAAAGATGGCTACTAATATTGTCAAGAAACCTTGCACCCGATAATAACTAACCCAAGAAATATATATTATTAGACTGTACTGCGTCGCAAAACGCTTCAACGAGTCCTTTCTGACATACCCGCAAAAAGCGGTGGATAGTCTTATCTGGCGGCTTCGCATGTCCGTTTGCATATGCGAAATATCGCGGCAGAATTCTATGACGCTCAAGGTCCGCTTCGGGCTCAAAGCAGTCACTCTACCGCACAACCGAACGACTTTTTAGCCCGTCTCCTATGTTTTATAACCCCGCCCCATTTTGGATGAGACGTAGGTGTGAATAGCTAAAACACTGAGCAACGAG
>JBCDHF010000417.1:0-4154 GCA_038750375.1 Cyanobacteria bacterium P01_H01_bin.15 | reverse complement strand
TCCCAACCGTGCTGCATCCAAATCTCACGCTCAACGATTTGCTCGAACTTAGATAAACCTGATTGCCCTCGATAGAACGGGCGTAGCTCGGTAACCGGGCGATCGCGATTAACTAACGCTGGCAGGATATGAGGTTCAAGATGCCCCCAAGCCTGCCCGGTGGGAAAATCCACCAGCGTGGGCGCAAATTGATGACCGCCAAAGTGAGAGCAGCGCCACACGCGTAGAGAGGACGGAACAATGGAGGGATCGGGCGGTTCAAGGTCTGAGGTTTGAGTTTGATCAACCTGAGCTTTTGACACTGAGAACCGGGTCCCTTGATTGGCGTAGGTGTCTCTGAGCTGCTTGTAGATAGGCTGACCAAAACGGGCACAGGCGATATCAACATTGCCGTGGGTGCAGACCATGATGTCACGGATGCTGTCGGCGGGTTGCTGGTAAGCCGCGAACTGAGCTAAATTCTCGGGCTGACATAGCAAGGTTTTGATCAGGTTGGCCATTGCCGATGGTGGCGCTAGAAAGGTCTGTTTCTCCAGTGAGCCAAAAGCTTGCGCTGAACGTTGGTAGTAAAAGAGATGGGCTCGGTCGGGGACAGCATATTCTCGGTCAGGGGCAATGAGCATAGGCGCAAGTTGGATGCCCTGCTCAAACAGCTCGTGAAGCAGATCATGGAGGGGATGCAGGATAGGGTCGTGATGAAAACGCTCCTCTGTCCAGGGCAGAGGTAATTCCATCACTAGCCAGCGATCGCTAGGGTTAGCGCTACCAATGGGGTCTTCGCCGCTGGCTTTAGAGACTTCTGAACAGAACTTACACGCTGTAGTTAAAGGAGAAGACACCATCGGAGCTACCTTTGAGAATCGGAACGAAGACAGCCAATTGTAAACGTCGCGAGAAGATGATTCCTTCGCCAAACGGAATTTTTTCTTGGCGAAATGAACTTTTTGAGGCGCTTTGAAAGCTTGCCCAGATTTGATTGGGGTGCGCTAAATCTGATTTTTATTTGGCCCCAGTAACTGCTGTTTCAGCTCTTCAAGATACAGCTCAGTCCCGATAGGGCCAGGTAAACCCGCACACATGTAGTAAGGAATAAAATAGACCCGCCCGGCTTGACTAGCATCGAGGGATTGGGCAATCGCATTGGCTTCCCATGCCTGCTTTATGTTAGCTAGCTGGTGTGCTTCAAAAGCATGAATACTGTCAATCTGTTGAAGTCCATCCGGTTTAATGCCCAGTAAAATAATGGAGTCGGCTTCGTTTAACTGTGGCAAAGTCTCTAGAGAGAGAGGGGCCTGTGGGGTGTTAGGCTCAGCTTGCTGAGACTGCAATGAAGAGACTAATTCAAACCCTAATTCCTCAGTCAATGAACTGCACAAGCCAGTTTGATCGCCAATATATAAAGTTGGAAACTGCAACGAAATAAGCAGTAGTAATTTGGAGCGGGTTGCAACAAGTGGGGCAAAAGCTTCACGGGCTGCGACAATTTTCTGTTCGGTTTTTGCGAGTAACTGCTCAGCTTGTTCAGATCGGTTCACGGCTTGAGCGATCACCCTCAAATTTTGCTCCGGGTTTTCCCAGTTCAGTAGCAGCGTCGGCGCAATGTCGGAAAATGTTGCATACTGCTCAACATTTCCCTTTGGTCCCAGAATTAAATCGGGTTGACTCCTGAGAATGGCTTCAATGGAAGGTTCAAAAGCGGCTCCAACGTTGGCTAGCGGTTGAGTAATGCGACTCCCTAAATAAGGAATTTGCTGACCAGGATTATCGTAATCTCCTTTGTGAAAAGGAATGTGATCGGCAAAGGCAACGGGTTGAATACCTAAAGCAATCAAGGATTCTAGGAGGTGGGGGCCTAGGACGACAACCCTCTGAGGCTGACCGCAAATTTCAGTTTTGCCCAGTTCGTGCTGAATAGTTCGACAGTCAGTTGTGGCTGTTGATAAAGGAGTAGCAGAATCAACTGCTGAGCGATCGCGAGTTGTCTGACAGGCTGCGACTGCCCAACCCGTGAGCATAGCTAGCACCATAAACCGAACCATCACGACTATTGTCATTCCCTACCTACCTACCAAGCCTAAAATCTATAGGAAATGGATGCCCGAACCGTCAGTGGTGACCCCGGATAATTGCCTCTAATATTAGAGATACCTTGTAGCGATTCGATATAGCTAATGTCAAATAGGTTATCGATATTCAATCCAAATCGAAAATTATCCCGCCGATAAAAAAGGGCCGCATTTGTGAGTAAGTAACTATCCACGTTAAAGTCATTGGCCAAGTTGCCCTGTCGTTCATCCACAAAACTGAAGCCAATTCCAAAACCTAAACCTTCTAAACCTCCTGATTGAATTTGGTAGTTCGTCCACAAACTAGCGCTGTGTTCAGGAATACTAGGTAATCTATTGCCAACAATATCGGTATTGTCTTCTGTCACCTCAGCGTCAATATAGGCATAGGAAGCAATCACGTTCCAACCTGGTAGAATTTCGCCGGTAAGATGAAAATCAACCCCACGACTCCGCTGCTCACCTGTGGCGACAAATGTAAAAGGTACAATCGGGTCGGCTGTTAAAACATTTTGTTTGGTGATATCAAAATAGGCTAGCGTTGCTGCCAGACGATCTGCAATTAGCTCGGCTCTAAAACCCACTTCAAACCCTTCGCCTTCTTCGGGGGCAAAGGGATCGCCTTGGGCATCCGTGCCTCCGTTGGGGTTAAAAGACTGGGCATAGTTGGCATATAGAGAGAGCGGCTCGATTGGTTGGTATAGGATGCCAATGCGTGGTGATACGGCTTCATCAGGCTGATTGGTCTTTTGGTTAGTTAGCTCGTCAGTGATGTCTCTATCAACAAAGTCGTAACGGAAACCAGCAACTAAAATCAAGTTGTCTAAAAGATCAATTTGGTCTTGCAGATAAATGCCGATGCGATCTACGGTAGTAGTACTAGAAATCAAGAGTGGAAGACTCTCGCTATCTGGCTTTGAGGTTGCCGAATAGTCTGGGCTAAAAATATTCAAAGGAGAGCCTGGCATTGCAGACCGCCGAATTAGATTTGATGCTTCTGTGCGCGCCAAGTCAACACCAAACAAAAGGGTGTGTTGAATGGAACCGGTATTAAACTTACCCTGCACGTTGGTATACAGCGAATAGAAATCTTCATCACGATTTGAGTCGACGAATGCCCGCAGCAAAGTTCCCGTTGATTCATTTAGAAAGAACGGAAGCGTGATTAGATCAGGGGTAGAAATTTCATCAGAAACAAAGCTAAATTGATTGCGCAATTGCCAGTTCTCACTGAAACGGTGCTCCAGGGTATATCCTGCACTTAAGTAAGATTTTTCGAATATGTCATCGGGGCCATTCGTTACTCGCACCGCAGGGATGAGTTCCTCCCCGTCGCTGGATAGTGCTGTACCCACGTCGGTTGGGATGGTGTCATCAATGTATTCCAGGTTAACGGTCAAATCTGTCTGCTCACTAATTTGCCAGGTTAGGGCTGGCGCAATAAAGGACCGTTCAAAGCTGTTGTCAAAGTTGCGAAAACTATCTTCCCGACGAACGAGGGCGTTTAGACGATAGAGCACACTACCGTCCTCAGTTAAAGGCCCTGACAGATCAAGACTAGGCCCGATGAATCCTCGATTGCCCAATTGCAATTGCAGATCGTAGTAAGGCTCTGATAAAGGTTGCTTCGAGACCAAGTTAATAACTCCGCCTGGCTCGGCTTGGCCAAACAAAACCGATGCCGGCCCCCTGAGCACTTCGACGCGCTCCAGGTTAGCCACTTCTGGGGACGTAAATATTCCACTGCTGTCAACACTTCCCAGTAGGCGAAAACCGTCGCGTAGCACAGGTGCATTCTCAAATCCTCGAATCGCAAAATTAACACCCTGGCCGTCAAGGTTGCTGAGAAACGTCACGCCAGCGGCGTTTTCTAGCACATCTTCAATGGCGGTGGCCTGTTGGTCTTCAATCACCTGGCGCGGAATCACCTGAATGGATTGGGGAATATCGCGCAGGGGGGTATCGGTGCGGGTGGCGGTGCTGGCGTTGGGCACAAAGTAATCGTCGTCCACTTGCTCCCCTGTGACGACCACTTGAATCGTTTCATCATCGGGCACGACCACTGTCGGATCGCCGGGAGTTCCCACG
>JBCDHF010000416.1:0-4155 GCA_038750375.1 Cyanobacteria bacterium P01_H01_bin.15 | reverse complement strand
TTCAGCCTCTCTAAGCTTGACGAGTCACGAAGTCATTTTTTAGGGAGGATAGCGTCAGAATTTAGAGTTTTATGGCAACGACTCCGTTCGTAAGGAGACGATTCCGTGCTAGAGCGCCCTGAGATGAAGTGACCCGAAATCAATGATGTCTTGAGCAATCTGGCAAATGTAGAAATATAGCCGATTCTTTCCGCTTATACCTAGAATCAGAAAGACCTTAACGCCAAGATTCATGAAATCAGATCGCATTTTGGTGGTAGACGATGCCTCTGACAATCTGAAGTTCATTGAAGGTATTCTGCAAAACGCTGGCTATGAGGTCGTCAAAGCCCTAGATCGACTTGAGGCACTATCGCACCTCAGCAAACAGCCTTGTCAGCTAATTTTGCTTGACCATAATAAGCCCGACGTCGGTGGGCTGGATGTGGTGCAAGAAATTCGGGCCCAGCCCTCCTTGCCATTTATTCCAATTTTGTTGTTTACTAGCGACTCTCAAATTACTGTTGCGGAAGCCTTAGACGCCGGCGCTGATGACTTTATTCGAAAACCGGTAGATGTCGATGAGCTACTGGCGCGGGTGCGCTCTTTACTGCGATTAAAACATAGCGCAGATGAACGGGAACGGATGGCGCGACAGCGGGAAGAACTGGTCTCTCTATTAGCCCATGATTTGCGAACCCCCCTAATTGCAGCCGATCAGATGCTGTCGCTGCTAGCCCAGGAATCCCTGGGTCCTTTAACACCGGATCAAGGAGAAGCGTTATTAACGCTCCTAGATAGTCAGCGCTCCCTGCTGGCAATGACCAATAACTTACTGGAGGTTTATCGCTATGAGGTGGACCGCAAAACCCTTTATTTTGCCCCAGTGGATCTACAGCGGCTTTCGGAGCAAGTCGTAGCCGAATTGACTCCGCTTGCTCACAGTAAAAATCTGACTTTAACTCGATTACCCGTCACAGATTTGCGATTGACAGTCTTTGGCGACCGGCTAGAATTACGTCGCGTCCTCACTAATTTAGTTGGCAATGCGTTGAAGTTCACCCAAGCTGGGAGCATCATCGTTACACTGCAGCGACAGCCCAATCGCAAGATTCGCTTAGAAGTTGCCGATACCGGTCCTGGGATCTCGCCTCAAGACATGGCCTACCTGTTTGAACGATTTCATCAAGGGCGACATCAGCGACCAGGAAGTGGCTTGGGGCTTTATCTTTCCCGACAAATCATCAATTCTCATCAAGGCAACATCGGCGTAGAATCCCAGCTGGGTCAAGGCAGTTTGTTTTGGATTGAGCTGCCCCCGGTCGAAGCAGTGAGTCCTCAGAGTGCTGAAATCTCACCAAGCCAAGGTTCCTAAGGGTAAGTGATAATATCGAAAGCATAGCCAGCCCCATCTGAATGGTTGGGTGGCTTATTGGCTATGGCTGCAAACAAATTGTAAGACCCTAATCATCCCCTGATAACATGCTGAAACGACTGCTAGGCGACCCAAATGAACGGAAGCTCAAAAAACTCCGTCCTTTGGTCACAGAAGTAAATTTATTTGAGGAAGAGATCCAACCGCTCTCCGATGATGAGTTGCGAAGTCGTACCGTCGCTTTTCGGGAGCAGCTCGATAAAGCCACCAGCGATCGCGAGCGCACTAGTATTCTCGATACCATTTTGCCGGAAGCGTTTGCCATTGTTCGAGAGGCTGGGATTCGGGTGTTGGGGATGCGCCATTATGATGTCCAAGTCTTAGGCGGTATGGTGCTGCATCAGGGACAAATTGCAGAAATGAAAACGGGGGAAGGGAAAACGCTGGTTTCCACGCTGCCAGCCTATCTGAATGGTCTTACCGGACGTGGGGTGCATATTGTCACCGTTAACGACTATCTAGCTCGTCGAGATGCGGAATGGATGGGACAAGTCCATCGCTTTTTGGGTCTGTCGGTGGGTCTGATTCAAGGGGGCATGGCACCGCCGGAGCGACAAAAGAACTACGCCGCAGACATTACCTACACCACCAATAGTGAGTTGGGTTTTGACTATCTCCGCGACAATGTGGCCACGGATATCCGAGAAGTGGTGCAGCGACCTTTTAATTATTGCATCATCGACGAGGTGGATTCGATTTTAGTGGATGAAGCCCGAACCCCGCTGATTATTTCCGGGCAAGTGGAACGTCCCACTGAGAAATATTTGCAGGCTGCTGCGATCGCGAGAGAATTAGTCGCGGGTGAAGAAGAAGGGGAAGGGGACTACGAAGTTGATGAGAAAGCCCGCAACATCTTGATGACAGATGAAGGATTTGCCCATGCTGAAGAATTGTTGCAGGTAGGGGATCTGTACGATCCGAAAAATCCCTGGGCGCACTACATGTTTAACGCCCTCAAAGCAAAAGAACTTTTCACGAAAGATGTCAACTACATCGTCAAGAACAAAGAAGTTGTGATTGTTGACGAGTTTACCGGTCGGGTGATGCCGGGGCGTCGTTGGAGTGATGGGTTGCATCAGGCCATTGAAGCAAAAGAGAATGTCCCGATCCAAAACGAAACTCAAACCCTCGCATCGATCACTTACCAGAACTTCTTCTTGCTTTATCCCAAGTTGGCAGGAATGACCGGGACGGCAAAAACAGAAGAAGCCGAATTTGAGAAGGTTTACAATCTGCAGGCGACGATAATTCCCACTAACCTGCCCGCCGCTCGTCAGGATTTATCAGATGTCGTTTATAAAAATGAAGTAGCTAAAATGGAAAGCGATTGCACAAGAATGTGCGGAGATGCACGAGGAAGGTCGACCGGTCTTAGTCGGAACGACTAGCGTAGAGAAGTCGGAAGTCATTTCTCAGCTGTTAGCTCAACTCACAATTCCCCATAATCTCTTGAATGCTCGTCCTGAGAACGTAGAGCGCGAGTCGGAAATTGTGGCGCAAGCTGGTCGCAAAGGGACAGTCACGATTGCTACTAACATGGCCGGTCGTGGCACCGATATTATTCTGGGCGGCAATTCAGATTACATGTCTCGTTTGAAGGTACGGGAATATTGGATGCCGCAGTTAGTCCGCCCCGAAGATGATTCTGCCCAGCAGCCCATGGGCCTGAGCGGCGGTCGCGGTGGCGGCAAAGGCTTTGGCAAAGACGGCGCTAAAAAGAAAACATGGCAGGCGTCCCCTGAGATTTATCCTTGCGAGCTATCGGCGGAAACGGAAGCCGCACTTAAAGAAGGGGTGCGATTAGGGGTTGAAACGTACGGTCTGCAGAGTTTGTCGGAACTAGAAGCCGAAGAAAAAATTGCGATCGCAGCGGAAAATGCACCGATTGAAGACCCCGTTTTAGTCAAGCTGCGTGAAGTGTGTCGGGCAGTCCGCAAGGAGTATGAAGGCGTTACGGATGCCGAGCATGATGAGGTAATTGAGTCAGGCGGTCTGCATGTAATTGGCACCGAGCGCCATGAATCTCGCCGGATTGATAACCAGCTACGTGGTCGGGCAGGACGCCAAGGAGATCCTGGCTCTACAAAGTTTTTCTTGAGTTTGGAAGACAATCTCCTGCGTATCTTTGGAGGGGATCGCGTTGCCGGTTTGATGAATGCGTTCCGCGTCGAGGAGGATATGCCAATTGAATCGGGCATGTTAACCCGCTCACTGGAAGGAGCACAGAAGAAAGTTGAAACGTTCTATTACGATACGCGGAAGCAGGTCTTCGAATACGATGAGGTGATGAATAATCAGCGGCGAGCCATTTATGCCGAGCGCCGTCGGGTGTTGGAAGGGCTAGATCTCAAAGAGCAGGTGGTCGGTTATGCCGAAATGACCATGGATGATATTGTGGATGCCTATGTCAATCCGGAACTACCGGCAGAAGAGTGGGATTTACAGAGCTTGACGGATAAAGCAAAGGAGTTTGTTTACCTTTTGGAAGACGTAGAACCTAAGCAGTTGGAAGACATGACTGTGGGTGAAATCAAGACGTTTTTGCGAGAGGAAGTGCGCAAAGCCTATGACCTCAAAGAAAATCAGATTGAACAAGTTCAAGCGGGTTTGATGCGGCAAGCAGAGCGCTTTTTCATATTGAATCAAATTGATTCTCAATGGCGTGAACACTTGCAATCTATGGATGCGTTACGAGAATCGAGTGGTTTACGGGGTTACGGACAAAAAGATCCGCTGATTGA
>JBCDHF010000415.1:0-4174 GCA_038750375.1 Cyanobacteria bacterium P01_H01_bin.15 | reverse complement strand
CACAACCTATCCATTAAGAATCCGCACACATCTTTAATAAAAGTCAGGAATAAGCAACTGAATTTACAATATTTCAACAATTCGAACAACATGGCCAAAGTCATGACGGTGATTGTATTTTGAGCAACAATTCAACCAGATAAATTTGGTATGGTAGAAATCATAAACATTCACGATAAATTGATAAAAAATCCATAAAAATTTAACGTTTCTAGATTTTAAAAGATCGAAAAAAAGGTTAACTTCTGGAAAGCTCTTTTAATTGAACTTCAATCAAAAAAAACTAAAGGCAATTGCTGACTATTTACTTCAAAGACCTTCTTCTAATCCAGCCCTGACTTGACGAGCGATCCAGTTTGGCACTCCCTCCATATATAAAAACCTGACAAAATTCCGTCATATGAACACTCTTGAACTAGCCCAATCTGAATTCTTTGCAGATTCCACCGCAATGGACAATGGCAAAGATGCGGAACTCAGTTTAGTCGAAGTTGAATTTTCTGAAGAGGATAACCGAGCCTGGCGTCAAACGAAGGCCAGTAGTGAAGACACAGTCGGAGCTTTCTTCAAAGAAATGGCTCGCTACCCCCTTCTCAAAGCCGAAGAAGAAGTTGAGCTTGCACATCGCGTTAAGTTTTTGATGGACTACGAAGACAAGCGCGCTGAGCTAGCCGAATCTTGGAAACGGCAGCCATCGAAAGCTGAGTTGGTTGAAATTTTTGAACTAGAGAGCGAACGACAGCTAGAAAATTTACTCTATCGCGGTCGCGTTGCTAAGCGTAAGATGATCCGCTCGAACCTGCGATTGGTTGTCTCCATCGCCAAGCGTTATCTCAATCGAGGCGTTCCATTCCTGGATCTCATCCAAGAGGGGGCGATTGGTCTGAATCGAGCTGCTGAAAAATTTGACCCGAATAAAGGCTACAAATTCTCTACTTACGCGTACTGGTGGATTCGGCAAGCCATCACGCGCACTATTGCCAATGATGCTCGGACAATTCGTCTCCCCATCCACGTAGTCGAAAAACTTAATAAGCTCAAAAAGGCCCAAAGAACCCTCAAGCAGAAACTTCAGCGAAATCCGACCGAGGTTGAGCTCGCTGCGGAGTTAGAAATGACGCCTCTTCAGTTACAGCAGCTTCTGCAACTGCGTCGCCAATCTCTCTCTTTAAATCACCGGGTTGGCAAAGGAGAAGATACCGAACTAGTTGATCTTCTCGAAGATGACGCGCTTCAATCCCCAGAAGAGCGGATGAATGAGGCAATGCTCAGTCATGAAGTGTCTGAAGTGCTCGGCGAAGTTTTGACAGAACGAGAAAAAGACGTCATCTCCCTTCGCTACGGCTTAACCAGCTCACAGCCCCATACACTTGAAGAAGTTGGCGGCATTTTTAATTTATCCAGGGAAAGAGTTCGCCAAATTCAAAGCAAGGCAATGCGCAAACTCCGTCGCCCTCAGGTGGCAAGACGCTTAAAAGGCTGGTTAACTTAACCAACGCTTAAGCACACAGGGCTTCTGGCAGGACTCTCTCCCAAATCAAGTCCAAATCAGGACGCTAACCTAACTGGCACAATGAATCAAAATCTAAAGGTTAGTTCTTTTAGTATATTGGGCGTGTGAGGAGCAAAGTGAAACGGAAACCCCCTGGAGTCGAAACACGGCAAGACGCCCAGGGGTTCTCTTTTGTCTAAATTGGGCAGCTAATATTTCCTAACCGTTGAGAGAGTTTAAGATTTTCTCGATAGTCTACCGGACAATCGATGACGGACGGAATTTTTTGGGTAAAGGCATCTTGTAAGGTAGGAATGAGCTCGGATGCTGAAGAAATTCGATAGCCCTTTAGACCCATGCTTTCCGCCAATTGAACGAAGTCAGGATTTTGAAAGGCGGTAAATACAGCTGCACCAAACTGATTTTTTTGTTTCCACTCGATCAGCCCATATCCATCATCCCGAAAAATTAAGGTTATAAATGGCGTTTGAGTCCTCAAGGCAGTCTCTAGCTCCTGAAAGTTCATCATGAATCCTCCATCGCCTGTGACTGCCACAATATTTCGCTCAGGATGGACTAACTTAGCGGCGATTGCGCCAGGAATGGCAATGCCCATAGCGGCAAATCCATTAGATATGAGACAGGTATTGGGGCGTTCGCAATGAAAATGTCTGGCCATCCACATTTTGTGGGCACCCACATCAGAAATGGCAATATCAAAGGGGTCCATCACTTGCCGTAGGTCATAAATAATTTTCTGAGGCTTAAGGGGGAACGCGTTATCCTGCGCGTACTGCTCATACTCCGTACGAATTTTTAGGCGTAATTGAGTATGTTCTTCCACGGCTTCTTGGGAGACGGGGCGTTCTGCACGGCGCACAATGTTAAGCAGTGAGTCACAGATATCTCCGACCACTTCCACTGAGGGAATATAGCTGCTGTCGATTTCAGCTGGAGAGGTCGCAATATGAATGATAGGAATCTGACCTTGAGGATTCCATTTTTTGGGAGAGTACTCAATTAAGTCGTAGCCTACCGCAATCACAAGATCCGCTTGTTCAAAGGCACAGCTCACATGATCTCGTTGTTGCAGTCCAACAGTCCACAAAGAGAGGGGGTGAGTGTAGGGAATAGCCCCTTTGCCCATGAACGTATTGGCCACAGGGAGATCAAATGCCGTCGCAAACTCAGTTAACGCATCACTTGCCTTCGCCCGAATAATGCCGTTGCCAGCTAAGATTAACGGATTTTTAGCCCGGGAGATTGCGATCGCCGCTTCATTGAGCATGCGATGAGATGCGGCGGTTTTTTCTCGGCGATCCTGAGTTAAAGGGTGTCCGAGAGCATTCATCGAAGCGATATTTTCGGGCAAATCAATGTGGACAGCCCCCGGTTTTTCTGTCTGAGCGAGTTTAAATGCTTTGCGAACGATTTCCGCAGTATTACTCGGACGAACAATTTGAGCATTCCACTTAGTGATTGGCGAGAATAAAGACACTAAATCCAAATATTGGTGGGATTCAATGTGCATCCGATCGGTTCCCACCTGCCCAGTAATTGCGACTAAGGGCGCGCCATCCAGGTTGGCATCCGCGACACCGGTCATTAAATTAGTTGCCCCAGGTCCCAGCGTGGATAGACAAACGCCCGCCTTGCCGGTTAAACGACCGTAAACATCGGCCATAAAGGCAGCACCTTGCTCATGCCGGACAGTGATGAACTGAATAGCCGAATGGCGTAACGCTTCTAGGACATGCAGATTTTCCTCGCCAGGTAACCCAAAAACATAGTCAACGCTTTCATTCTCCAGGCATCGCACTAATAGTTCTGCAGTATTTTGTCCCATCTGATTTTTGGAGTGGCAATGGAATTATATTCCTCACTATTTAAAATTCTGAGGCAGATTTGGAGTCCCTGAGTACACTTATCAAAATAAGCCCCACTCATTTACAGAACATCATCTAAAAACATAAAATTCAATAACTTAGCATGATACCCGGGTAGAAAAATTCGTTAACGTTGAAGTAAAAGTCTCGCAATTTTCATTTACTAGAACCCCTTGAATTCCATGACTGATCTTAATCGCGGCATCATGAAATTTGACGGCGCTGATAAGCCCGTGCTCGTCGCTGCTTCTACCGTTATTGTCTTGGGTGGAATAGTTCTTCTGGTTTTTTGGGCTCTGAGTACAGCTTATGCAGTCTAAGCCTTCCTTGGTAGCAGAGTATTGTTTTAGTAAGAACTAAAAATGCCTTGCCTGAGACAAGTATTTAAAGTACTCATTTGAATTACGTTGATTAGTGGCTCACAATTCTGGCCACGGCGATCTCCTTGAGCAAGTCAATGTTGTCTTGACAATGTTCGCCTAATGTGTACAAAGAGCCATCCGATGAGTTCGTCAGAATAAGTCTTCGTATGCACTGATATATAAGAATCGTCGGTAAATGACTTGCTGGAGCAAGCCTGAATATAGTAATTAGCGGCTCTAAAAGCGACAGAATATGTCTGGACCCATAATATAGGTCCGTTGCAGGCACTTGGACTTATGGACAGACTATCAATGTTTAAGGATTCACAGATTATGTGCAAGCTGTTTTTTTAGGACTAATGTGATCGCAAATAGTCTAAGTCAAAGATCAAGGTTGCTCTATTTCAGTGCAATTACAGGCATTTTTGGAGGTT
>JBCDHF010000414.1:0-4185 GCA_038750375.1 Cyanobacteria bacterium P01_H01_bin.15 | reverse complement strand
GCAAGCGATCTGGCGACGCTGCAAGCACTGCTGTCGGCTTTTGCACTGGAGATTGTCTTAATTAAGGGTCGCACTGATGGTTTGGAGTCTCGAATTATTGATCTTGAAACTATTCAGTTCTCCACCACCAGCAAACTTTCTGGACAAGGGCTGTTCGGGTCAAATGATGTTTGGGGCGGCGGTAATGAGAATCAGACCGTTTTTCAGAGTCGAGTTAATTTAGCTTTGATAACCAGTTTTTCCGGACTGGACAAACTCCGACTTGATTTGACCGCGGGGAACACTTCAACTCTAGAAACTTTAAATATAGGAGACCGCGCTTTTGATTTAGCTGGAAACACAGCAGAAGGGACTTTGGCTTCTCAGGTGGCTGCCAACACAGATAGCGCTGTTTTAGTGACGGAGCTGAGCTACCAATTCTCGCTTAACAAGCATCTAGCTATTGCCGTTTTAGGGGCACAATCTCGCTTTCAATCTCACCTACCCACCCTGAACCCAGGATTTGCTGATCTTGACCAAGGGGCGATCAGCAGTTTTGCTCAAGGAAATCCGCTCTATTGGCTTGGGGGCGGTGGCAGTGGAATTATTACCCATTGGCGCCCGGTCAATGCCCTAAAGTTTAGTGGCGGGTACTTGGCTCAGACGGCTGACGATTCCACTGCGGGTCAAGGATTCTTCAATGGGAGCTATTCAGCACTCGCTCAACTCACTTGGGAAATTAGCGATCGCGTTTCTGTGGCGGGTTTGTATCTGAATAACTACGCATCTACTGGTGAATTTGGATTTCGTTATAACGATCTTGCGGTCACGGGCACGGGGATTGCCAACTCCTTAGCCGGCCAGATCAATAATTCCCGTGATTCACCGGTTCTTACGAATGCATACGGCGCTCAATTTAGCTGGCAGCCGAGTGAACCGATAAGCGTCAACGGCTGGCTAAGTACTTTTTATAGTCGCTTGCTAGGACGGGGCGATGGGCAGTTGTGGACTTATGCGATCGCAGTCGGTTGGCAAGATTTGGGAGGAGAAGGAAATTTTGGCGGCATCGTAATTGGAGCAGAACCTTATCTGACCAAATTTCGTGGTGACAGTCCCGACGACTTTGCCATCGATGTTCCACTACATGTCGAAACGTTTTATCGTCGACAAATCAGTGACAATCTGTCACTGACTGGAGGGCTCATCTGGTTAGTGGCTCCCAATCAAGATCGAAACAATTCTGATGCCGTTATTGGCACGATACGAACAAATTTCATCTTCTAACGTTAAACATCGTAAGCGAGCCAAAGACGCTTTCTTCAACATAGTTAGCGTTCGCGCTGGTGTAGCTGGTGTAAAGGATGGCCATGTAAAGACATAAACGGGATTAAAAACAACAATAAACTCATGACTATGTTGGGCAAAATCGCTTGTTTGCTCTACCTTTGAAAATAAGCCTCTTCGAGCAGTTTTGGCGAGTTTTTGTCGTCAAAAAAAGGGACAATTTTGGGTCCCAATTCACAATACTTTTCAAGGCTTTGTTGAGGTTTATCCTAAATTGAGCTATGAGGAAAGCCAGCTTCATAATGATTTTTTTCTAACTTTAAAGTACGAAGAGAACGAGAGGCTGGAACTGTAATCATCACAACGTCGTTTCCCTAATCACATTACCCACACGGCGGGCAAGATACTAACTCTGTTTGGCTCAAAAAAACTCGATCGAAGACAAATTTGCTAGCCGCCCGCCAGAGAAGTTATCGGGCTATTTTTTGGGGATGTCGTTTCTGTTGTAAAATTTTGACTTCCCAAAACTCAGTAGTTGCCCTGAGGGGCCGACTTTTAATCCAAGGATAATCGACAATGCTCGCAACGTAATCACAGTTAAAAATCCGAACAGCTCTGGTAAAGCCTCCGGGAAATTCGCTTGAGTTGCGATCGCGAAACAAACGCTCCTCCTAATGCAGCCGTGGCATAAAGTTCTCCTGCAGACAAGATTATCGGTTTTGTCCGCGTGAATATATCGTGAATCAGCCCGCCGCCTGTTGCGGTTAACATTCCCAGAAACATTGCGACGATCATTGGAGTGCCCTAATCAAGGGTAACATAGCAGCCGACCACGGCAAATGAACTCAACACCAGCGCATCCAAAACCACACAATCCAGCGGGGATGTTGATGAACATCGCGGATGAAAAAATACGTTATTAGCGAAGCCAATAGACATAGCTGTAATTCCAGCGGATTCTCTGTCCACCGAACCTTTCGCCCCAATAGCAAGTCCCTTAAGGTTGCCACCACCAATGCCGGTAATCGTGCCAATTAACAGATAGCTAATGAGATCCATACGATGACGTCCAGCGGTCAATGCAACGCTGATAGCAAACACCACATCACCTAAATACATGATGGCTAGAATACTATTTGAGAGAGGTTGAGTCATGCGCACCGTCCCGCTCTATTTCAGCAGGGCTCATTCCATTACTGAAGAAAAAGGTTTGACCGAAATGGCCTGCAAGGACGCGTTTAGAACGGTTCCGAGCTTGGCATCGGGTCTTCGTGATCGCACTGCCGAATCGATTTATCCTGACAGGCGAGCAAATAAGGGCTTGTAAAATTTTCAATGTGATGGACGGTGCGCACAAAGCGGGAAATTTGTCCCCGTTGCTTGAGAATATCCAGGGCATTGGTGCTCGCCTCACGTTTATCGCCCTCTTTGTCAAAACGGTATTTCTTCTGGTTTTTGGTAATCCTCTAACAGTTGATCAATGAGCTGATCCACTTTCGTCGTTACTTTTGCTTTTCTTGGCATTTTTCAGTCTCCTTTTTGGCTTTATTCTTCGACTGCTTACACAAAAAATGTACACTCCCCGTTTTCCCCAACCTTGAATACACGTCATTTGTTGTTTACACAAAATACTTGACACATAGCAGCGGAAGACTGGGTTAGGATAATATTAAACGCAGGATAGCCTGAGTTTAGCGGCTTTATCTGAACTACGTCCTCACTGCCTCCTTGCCTGCTATAACTGATAGATAGTGTGGCAAAAAATCTTTGCAATAGGGCCCAGGTTGAAAACTCCGTTTTTCATGCAAAGGTATCGATTCCTGATCCTACAAGTAGAGCGCCTATACCAGCTTTGATAAGCTTATCGGTTATAAATTCTGCGGCAGTCTGACCCACTAGTCTAAACCCTGCTGACCTAAGAGCGGCAGCAGCTGCAGCTTCTGCCCCTGCACCTACTCCCCCTAATCCCTCAATAACGAAGGCTGTAGCCTCTGCAACAGTCGTTAAGGCAGTAGGGATCTCTACCCCGAAGACAACTAAAGGTGTGCCCTCCGCTGCAGCTGCCGAAATTGCAGTCTCAAGTCCATTGATTTGTGCAACAATTTCACTGCGTGTAAATGCTTGAGTTGTACCGGATGTAACTGTTGAAGTTGTACCGGCAGTCGAAAGGCTCGCTATCAATGCGTTTACACCCGCCGCAACAACACCCGCGGCTAAGCCCAGAACAGCCCCCTGAAATCCACGGACCACGGCCCGTTCAACGCCGTTAATAACAGAATAAAATGCTGCTGTAACAAAGAACCGAATTCCGCCCTCAAGGGCTCTCTCTCTTGCTTGAGAAATTCCAATACTGATCCCTTCACCAATGCCTAAGCTAGCGCCAAGAATTCCACCAACGATTGTAAACCCTACAATAAGTTCCGTAGCAGACAATAATCCAGAAGGATCTCTGAATATAACTGGATTATTATTTGCATAGAGATAGGAATGGCGAGAAATAGGGAGGGTTAGGAATCCGTCAAAGGGATCTCTGCTAATAAATCGACCACTGTTGATATCTAAGTACCGAGCGCGATGATAATTCAGAGCAGTACGTGAGTTAAACGATTCTCCAGTGAAAAGGTATTTATTGTTTGTGCTGCCTACACGCGTCAAAACCCGTCCAAAAGCATCGTAAATATAGCGATCCGTAATAGTTCCATTAGAATCAGTCAGCAATCTTGTACTATCTAGTTGGTCTCCGTGATAATAAGAGACTTGATTATTCTGCACTAACAGTAATGGAGCAGTGCCACGTCCATGAGCATAGCGAATATCTACGGCTCCATTATTATCTGATTCTTCTCTTACTCTGGAAAAAGGATCACTATTATCGATAATATAGACAGTCTCAATTCCGTCAACAACCTCACCAACCTTTAT
>JBCDHF010000413.1:0-4206 GCA_038750375.1 Cyanobacteria bacterium P01_H01_bin.15 | reverse complement strand
TGCGAACTAACGTTTTAAGCTGAACAAGAATTTGTGCTTTTTCTTTTGTAAAACGGTTAAAACGCAAAATTTATACCGATTCAGTTTTTCGCTGAGAGATTGGCCGCCTGTTATTGCGCAAGCAGTCCAATCTATTTCACTCGTAAATATCCAGGGGGAGCATGGGTATTCTAATTGCCACTGGCCGACTTGTGACCGTGTCTCGGTGAACACATGTAAACATTAGTGGAGCCAGTACTTGATGGCCGATTGTCAAACCCCGGATTGGGTTAAAGATGCCGTTTTTTATCAGGTTTTTCCTGACCGTTTTGGGCAGACCTCCCTGGATAAGGATGGTTTATGGCGGGGGCAGCGTTTGGAACCGTGGAGTGCGGTCCCAACGTTTGAGGGATATAAAGGTGGGGATTTGTGGGCGATTTACGAACGGTTGGGCTATCTGCAAGAGCTGGGCATCACGGCGCTGTACTTGACGCCTATTTTTGCGTCGGCCTGCAATCATCGCTATCACACTCATGACTATTACAGAGTGGATCCTCTGCTGGGAGGAGAGCCAGCTTTTGTTGCTTTGTTAGAGGAAAGCCATCGTCGAGGCATCCGATTGGTGTTGGACGGTGTGTTTAACCATGTGGGACGAGGCTTTTTGTTTTTCAACGATATTTTGGAAAATGGACCCCATTCACCTTGGCTCGATTGGTTTCAGGTGCTGGATTGGCCGGTGTCAGCTTATGACGGTTCGTTGCCAGCGAACTATGTCTCTTGGGTGGGTAATCGAGCTCTACCTCAGCTCAATCATGAAAATCCTCAGGTGCGAGAATATCTGATGCAGGTGGCTGAATATTGGATTCGTCGTGGCATTGATGGGTGGCGTTTGGATGTACCCAATGAAATTACGGTGCCAGGATTTTGGTCGGAGTTTCGTGATCGCATTAAGGCGATTAACCCTGACGCTTATATTGTGGGGGAAATTTGGAGGGATGCTCAGCCTTGGCTGCAAGGGGATCAGTTTGATGGGGTGATGAACTATGTTTTTACGGGTCCGACCATTGCATTTACGGCTCAAGAGCGAGTTCTCTCAGAGCAGGTAGCGGGAATGCATTATGATCCGATGCCTACGTTAGATGCGCCTAGCTATCAAGCCAAAGTAGAAGCGTTGCTGGACCGGCATCCTTGGGAAATTACACTAGCGCAGCTAAATCTTTTGGATAGCCACGATACAGCGCGTTTGCTGAGTATTGTCGAGGACGATCGTCCAACGGTGTTTCTGGCAACGTTGCTATTGTTTACCTTTCCTGGGGCTCCTTGTATCTACTACGGCGATGAAGTTGGGTTACCGGGTCGGCGGGATCCGGATTGTCGTCGAGGGTTTCCGTCGCCGGAAGACTGGGATCGAGAGATGCTAGCGCGATACAAAGCGTTGTCTCAGTTACGGCATCAATGGATCGCGTTGCGGCGAGGAAGCTATCGCGTGCTCTGGGCAGAGGGGTTGACCTATGTATTTGAACGTCGTTGGGAATCGGAGCGGTTAATCATTGGGCTGAATGCGGGAGAAGTGTCTGCGATCGCATCTTTGGGATTATCGGAATTACCGACGGCGGTGTTTGGAGAAGGCGCTTGGGAGAAAGGGCAAGGAACTGACCGCTATGGCTTGAATTTGACTGGACGCACTGGGGGGATTTGGCAGCTAACGAAGACTGTGAGTGACGAGACGTAAAGATTATCGGCGGTTGTTGGTAGGCTAAATAGCGAGGCAAGCCGGTTTGGGCTTTTGCCTGTGGCTAAGGCTTTCTGGATTGCACAGTATGACTGCCCTTTTACGTCTCGAAAATATTTGTAAGCAATATTGCTCCGAGCGATTTCAAGCGGTCGATGATATCAGTTTGGCTCTGACAAGCGGAGATATTCTCGGATTAGTGGGACCTTCCGGCTGTGGCAAAACCACTTTATTGCGGATAGTTGCAGGTTTTGAAGCTCCGACTCAAGGACGAGTGGTTCTCGGTGAACAGGTGGTTGCTGGCGAAGGGGAATGGCTGCCGCCGGAGAAGCGGGATGTGGGAATGGTTTTTCAAGATTATGCGTTGTTTCCCCATCTCACTGTGGCTGGCAATGTGGGATTTGGGCTCCGTCAGCGTTGGCAGCGAGGTGCACAATCGGCAAAAGCTCGTGTTCAGCAAGTATTGGATTTGGTGGGCTTGGGGACGTTAGGGGAGCGGTTCCCTCATCAGATTTCCGGTGGACAGCAGCAGCGTGTCGCATTAGCCCGGGCCCTAGCGCCGAATCCCCAGGTGATTCTGCTGGATGAGCCCATGAGTAATTTGGATGCTCAGGTAAGGCAGCATTTGCGAGATGAAATTCGACGGATTTTAAAGGCGGCGGCCACGACTGCGATTTTTGTGACCCATGACCGCGAAGAGGCGTTGGCAATTTGCGACCGCTTAGGAGTGATGAATCAAGGCCGGTTGGAGCAGTTAGCTGAACCGGAAGTCGTGTTTCAGCGCCCGGCTTCGCGGTTTGTGGCGGAATTTATGGTGGGGGCTAATTTTTTGGCAGCCCAGCGAGAGGGTCAGGGCTGGTGCACTGAAATTGGCAGGGTAGAATTTGCCGATGAAGTGGGGGCTCATATTCATCAGGGGGCACTAATGATTCCGGAAACGGCGATCGCGTTGCTGGAAAATCCTGATGGGCAGATTTTAGTGCGAGAGCGGCGATTTTTGGGGCGGGAATATCGTTATGAGCTGGTGTTACCGTCGGGGCAAACCCTGTTCGCGAAAACTTGGGCTCATCAGGCGGTCGCCCTGGGAGCGACTGTGGAACTCAAATTAGAAACTGCGGCACTCCAGATTTTTGGGGAGCCGGTCGAAAAATCGCTGACAATATCGGCTGCTTGAGTCCAACAGATTGCGAGTCTAGACAGAACGGGCGGCAAACAAGCGCGCAATGACGTCTTCTACGGGCGGCTCAGTGATAATGAGATCTTGGACAGGCAACTGAGCCAAGAGTTGGGCGACCCGATCGGTAAGTTGGACCCTGGGGACCAGATAACTAGCTTCTCGCCCGTCGAGATTTTCCAGTGGACCAAATTTTTCCAGCGCCGACGGAGAAACTGGTTTCTCCAACTCAACAGTCACCAGCCGGTCGGGAGCATATTGAGCAAGTAAGCTCGTCAATTCACCGTCATAAACTAATTGACCTTGGGCAATCATTAACACGCGATCGCAAAGAGCGGTGATGTCGGCCATGTAATGGCTCGTCAGGAGAATCGTGGCACCGAAGCGTTCATTGTAAGTTTGCAGAAATTCCCGGACCGCAGCTTGGGCATTGACGTCTAGGCCCAGGGTCGGCTCATCTAAAAATAAAATCTGAGGGTGATGGAGTAGCGCCGCCAACAGTTCAGCTTTCATGCGCTCGCCCAGAGACAGTTTACGAACCGGCTGGGTGAGCTTTGCTCCCAGCGACAGCATTTCGCTCAGTTCGCCTAGGCGAGTTTGAAATTGTTTATCGGTGAGGTCATAAACGGCGGCATTGATGCGGAAAGAGTCGAGCGCAGGCAAATCCCAGAGCAACTGCTGTTTTTGACCCATCACTAAGCCGATTTTGCGCAAGAAAGGTCGCTCGCGGGAAAAAGGGGTATGACCGGCGACTTGAACTTGACCATCACTCGGGTGAATCAAACCAGAGAGCATTTTCAGAGTGGTGGTTTTGCCTGCACCGTTGGGTCCTAGAAACCCAACCACCTCGCCAGGTTGAATTTGAAAGGTAATTTGCTGAACGGCCTTGATCTCCCGGTACTGACGTTTGAAAAAATGGGTCAGGGTGCCTTTGAGTCCCGGCGCTTTGAGTGCTACCGGGTAGTATTTGCTCAGTTCTCGAACTGCGATCGCCGTCATAAAATTTTGTACTTCCAACAGGCGGGAATGTTTTTGTCTGATTTTGCCAGGGCGCTTAGGACAGCTCTAATTCTGAGTGGGTCAATCTAAATGCGCTTTGGTACTTAATCACCCTTTTGCAAAAGCGGCGATTGCTATCTATCTTCCCAAAATTTCTGAAGCAATTTGAGCGTCGGCATAGAGTCCGTCGTTAATGGCTAAAAATTCCAAGCGGTATGCTTGAGCGCATCAAATTCAAACCGCTGGGCAAAATCCGTTTCACCGTAAAGATTAAATGTGACGGCTGGCTCATCTCCGAGAGGTTCGACGGAGTGAATGGCAT
>JBCDHF010000412.1:0-4209 GCA_038750375.1 Cyanobacteria bacterium P01_H01_bin.15 | reverse complement strand
CTTGGCAGAACCGAGCGCCTAAAAACGACCAGTAGTCCTAAAAATAAGCCCTTCTTGCAAATTTTTTTAAGGTGTCGGTCCTAGCCAATTTTCAGTGATGTGATGCAAGCGAATTTGAGTTTCCACCGACGCGATCGCTTCATTGAGCTGACGAGTTAGCGGACTGTTGGGAGTGAGGGCAAACCCATAACTCTGAGCCCCTAAATTGAAGCCCACGATTTTAAGCGGTTTTTTGGGATGTTCCTGTAAGTAGTGTTCAAGGCCCAGACGCGAAAAAATAAACCCATCGACTTCTTTTTTTTCTAAAAGTGCGATCGCATCGTCTACATGCTCTACTTCGGTTACTCGTGCTTGGTAATATCGCGCCCACTGAACTGCCGCAGAATCTCGAATCGCGGCAACCCGCATGTTGTTGATATCACCCGGTTGATTAATGCCCGCAGCCGGTTTAGCAGAAAAAGCCAGACCAAACGTAGAGGCAATCCCTGCGGTTAAGGTCGTAACCACTGCCAATGACACCAACATCCAGGCTCCAGCTATAGCCCTTCCCCAAGGCGTCTGGGGATAACGATCGCCGTAACCCACTGTGGTAAAGGTCACAAGCGCACACCACATGCCCATTGCGATACCAATAAAATAAGGTTTGGGAAACTGCTCACTGTTCTTGTCCCGCTCAGCCAACCAGAGCAGAGTACCAACTACAAAAATGTTGAGGCTGATAAGCCCGACAGAGGATAGAAACCCCCAACCCAAAAATGGTCTGATAATGCTCCAAGGTGTGGGCAACTGGCTGGGGACCAAAATTGTCAAAGTATCTTGGGCCATCGGCTGAGTAAAGTCAAACCGTACGATGGCATCATCGGTAACGGTAATGCTCCCGATCGCTACGTCAATTTGCTGTTTTTCCAGATGGTCTAACACATCAGATACAGACGGATAATATACAAGCTCGTAGTCAAGGTCTAGCTCGTTAGCCAGGAGATCCCAAATTTGGACAGTAACCCCCCCAAACATTTCATCTTCATTTTGACCAGTCTTTTGCAGAACCCCTGGCGGCTCACCGGCAACCCCAACCGTTAGTTTTGTTGTGGAAGGAGTTTTGCGATCACGGATTTCAGGAGAGGCGCTCGGTTGACTAACGGTTATGGGAGCGAAACCGATGCCGCAAGCCAACGCAACTCCCCACATAAAACCGAGCTTGTTCATCACTGAATTCACCCCTTTCAATTGCCGAGTTCTAAGCGTGACGATGGAAGATTTCATCCACAATCCAATCGGCCGTGACTTTCAAATTATGCACGGGGGTGGGCATCAGCTCCAAGTAGGTCGCTTCCCGAATCAGGTGACCTGGTCTACCGCCTACTTCCCGGCGGTCAAAGATATTAGCCACGCTAGTTTCAATACCCAACTTCATCATGGTGCCGCGTAAGCTAACGCGAGCCGGTTTAAGTGGACGGTCTTGGGCCAATGCCTGGAGATTATCTGCGATCGCCTTTCCTTGTTGATAGGCAACTTGGGCAGTCGGCGGCAATGGAGAATCCGGTAGTATTGCACAGTCCCCAGCAGCAAAGACCTCTGGATAGTCTGGCAATTGTAGTGTTGGCAACACCGATAAGATTCCTTTCCGGGGTTTATGCTCAGGCGTAATCTCCAACGCATCAATAATGGGGTTGGGGCTCGTCCCGGCAGTCCAGATGACGGTACGAGTCGGAATTGAATGGGTCTGACCATCTTGCTGATAGTCAAGACTGGTCGGCGTTACTTTGCTCGCTGAGGCCCCCAAGATTAATTCAGTCGGGATTTTACGACTGCTCAGGGCTTTTTGAACGGTGCCTCGCAAACGGCTATTCACATCTCCTTTCAATAGCTCTTTCGGTCGATTGATAAGTAAGATACGAATGTCTTGGATATCCCCCTCTAGTTTCGTGTACCAAGACATCAGCAAATCGCCTAATGTCGCCGCCATCTCGATTCCTGCTGGTCCCCCGCCAACAATCGCAAACGTCAATAAAGCCCGACGCTCCGCGACATCATCCGTCTGAGCCGCTTTCTCCAGACATAACCGCACATGCAGACTCAAGCGACGAGCATGTTCCCGATCCTTTAAAGGGAACGCAGATTCTTGGGCACCTTCAACCCCGAAGAAACCGGCAGGCTTCCCCAAAGCAAGGACCAAATTCTCGTATTTATAATGAACACCCGATTCTAAGTAAACCTGACGTTCTTTTAGATCAACGCCAGTAACAGTCTCTTGTAAAAATGCAATAGATTGCTGCCCTCGGAATAGCTCTGGATAGGTAGGGCACACTTCATCAGGGGTCATTTCTCCGGTCATCAGTTCATATAGCAGTGGATTAAAAACAAAATATTCTTTGCGATCGACTAAAGCAATCGATTGAGAATATTGATGTTTTAGAAGATGTAAGGCGGTAAACAGTCCAGCAAAGCCGCCGCCGAGAATAATTGTTTTAGACACGGTTTTTATCGAAAAAATGATACTGAATGCTTCGAGACTCCCATATTGAGTAAAATTTTTCCGTTAAATTAACGAAAAATTAGCCCAGCTATCAGAGCTGTCGCTAGCGAGCAGAAGCGCGGAGTTTTTAGGGACGAGTTTCACTTTCGCTTGCGTACTATTCGGTAGTTCCATCTTTTGACCGGAACAACGGTGATGTCTAAGTCCATTGAGCGAACCCCGAACCGTGAAGTCACTTGAAAAATCTGCTCTTCTTTATTTTTTAAGAATTCTTCTGTGATTGAGTTCTCAAGGGCAATGACTGT
This sequence comes from Cyanobacteria bacterium P01_H01_bin.15, assembly GCA_038750375.1. Lineage (GTDB taxonomy): Bacteria > Cyanobacteriota > Cyanobacteriia > Cyanobacteriales > JAAUTE01 > JAAUTE01. The sequence continues at coordinate 1,428 of JBCDHF010000412.1, read as the reverse complement.
GACTGAGATATAAGCGTTCTTTCCCTCTAACTTCACACCCACATGGCGTACTTGAGAATCCTGGATATCTTTAGGCGCGTCTTTATAAAATTCTCGAATTTTTAGGACGACACGGCTCTTGATAACAAATTCCTGCATTGGATTGCTCAAGGGTCCACCTAATGAAATCAAAATCAATAACCAAACCAAAAGAGTCTTAAATGCTTTCGACAAGCTCCCATAAGACTGGGACAGAAAGACCAAACAAGCCGTAAACGTGATACCGGCTAAATTCGAGAGAAACAGTAAAAAAGCGCCCCCGGACACAGTTAAACTGCCTAGAGCAATTGAATCTATGTTTCCAATCAGGTTTTCTCCGAGACCCAACCCAATCCCTACTACACATAGAGGCGGGACAAGGGCAACCGCAATGGCGACTCCGGTAATGGAGCTGGCGATACTATGGCGAGTTAGAGAGAAAGCTCCCGCTGCACCTGCAGCGATGGCAACCCCAAAATCCATTAAGCTGGGAGAGCTTCTTGCGATTACCTCTGAATCAACCAGATTGACAGGCAATATCACTGCGAGCCCGAAGGAAACCAAGATAGCTGATAATGCACCCAATGCCACTGTCATCAGCGATCGCTTATACAAGACCCAATTGGCGGTAACAATCGCGAAGGACATGCTCAAAATCGGGTTCATGAGAGGAGCAACGATCATGGCCCCAATAATCACAGCATTACTGTTAGATAAAAGTCCCAGGGTTGCCAATACAGTCGCGCATATCAAAAGGAAAAAAAAGCCAAAAGAAGGAATCGATGCGGCTTCGCGCTTATCAGTTAATTCCTCTACTGGAACAGGCGTTTCCAAATAAACTGACCAATTTGCGGTCAGCGTCTTCCAAAAGGATTGAATGCGACGACTAACGGAACTCTTGAGGAGTGACTGTAATACTCGTTTCATGCACAAAAAAAAGAAGACATGTTGAAAGACCGGAGCTTCGCTCAAACAATCTTCCAATGAATGTTACGTCTGATGCAAAGACGAAGGCTTATTTTTTCTGATAACAATTATGGCTGTAATTTGGATCCAGCATAGCAGCCAGATTAAAGCCAGATACGCGGAAAAGCGAATTTAATTAGGCATTTATGAGATTTTTTTGGATTTTTGCCGAAATAGGAGCAAATTTAACAAGATAAAGGCTTGTGTCAGCAGTCACTTAAAAGCGACCTCTCCAAAAAGTGAATTGGGTTCCCCAAGAAGGAAAAATATTGAATTTTCAATAAGATTCAAGTTTGGTCATTAATGGCGCGGTCAAGACCGTACGCAATAAGCACAACCAAAACCGCCAGCCAGAACCATAGTCGAGGGGGTTCGCTTAAAGTGACAATGATAAACACCACCACGCCCGCAATCGTCCACCATTTAACCCACCAACGCCACCAG
>JBCDHF010000411.1:0-4213 GCA_038750375.1 Cyanobacteria bacterium P01_H01_bin.15 | reverse complement strand
CGCGGCATTTAGTTAGCTGTGTTGAAACTCACATAGCTTAAATTGCCCCTAGCTTCCGGCCATTATTCCTGATCAATTAAACAGTTTCCTTGCGAAGTCGCCATAATCTGTAACTAAGCAAGCCACACGAGGATTCACCTTGAAAACGGTTCAATTAAAGGCTGCAGTACTTCGCTGGGGCTCATTGTTGTTGGGAGAAACGGCAGTCGAAAACCTGCTGTTCCGGCGCAACTTCCAGAAATATGAACAGGCTGGCGTCATTTTTATCCATGTCCCAAAAAACGCAGGCAGTTCAGTTTCCTATGCGCTTTATGGTCAATCGCTTGGTCATAAAACTGCTACTAATCTGCGGGCCTATGCGCCGGAGCGTTTTGAGGCTTTAGACAGCTTCGCGATTTTAAGGGAGCCCGTCGCCAGAGCCTATTCTGCTTGGCAATATTCTATCGGGGGAGGGACTAAAAATGGATGGGCTCAGCCATATCCGGAGTATGAAGAGCGTAGCTTTGGAAGTTTTGAGACATTTGTGAGGGAATGGCTGCCAGGAAGAGACGTGAATAAACTCGATTTCGTTTTTCAACCCCAGTCAAATTTTGTTTGTGATGATGAGGGTGGCGTGCTAGTAAAGCGGCTTATCCCTTTGCCTAAACTCGCCTCAATGTGGTTAAAGATCGTTCAATCAAAGTCCGTTCATAGTCGTGAATTGGGTACTCGCAACACGAATGCGGCCCCCAAAAAAACAGAATTCTCCCCAGAAATTGAAGGGCAGCTTCGGACAATCTACCCTCTGGATTTTGAGCTGTATGAGCAGGCAATGAAGTGATGGCGATAGCTTAGCTGCCCTTCCGCCAGGTGTCCTGGGGTAAATACCCAATACATTGAATATCGCCTGCGATCGCAAGACAATGCATTCTTTCTAGGGATAGCGCCGCATCCATTTGGGTCAATCCCATCTCTCCAACCGGAGTCGGTGCATTTTGTCCGCCGATGATTTTGGGGGCAATAAAGGCGATAACTTTTTGGATACAGCCATCTGCGATCGCGGCGGCTGCTAATTTACCACCGCATTCCCATAAAGCGCTGTTACATTGACGCTTGTATAGCCAATCCGACACGGCACCGGGTGTCAGCGGGCTAAAGTCAACAATTTCAACATTGCGTTTAAGTAGTTGTTCTCGTAATTCTGGATTGCTGCCGGGTTCCGTCGCAATTACGGTAGGCGCTTCGACAATATCCCAAACATGCCGCTCTGCAGGTAAATCCATGGTTCGGGTCATGATCAAGCGCAAAGGGTCGCGATCGCTAGTGTCGTGAGTGGTGAGGTGGGGGTTATCTAAGCGAACCGTATTGCCTCCGACAATGACAACATCGGTTGCAGCTCGTAGACGATGAACCTGTTCCCGTGCAACATTTCCGGTGACCCACGCACTGTGACCATTACTCGTTGCGATCTTGCCATCCAAGGTCATGGCGTATTTCAAGGTCCCAAAGGGCTGTCGATAGCGAACACGATGGACAAACGCTTCATTAAGGACCTGGCAGTCGGCCTCTTCCACGCCCGAAATCACCTCAATTCCTGCATCTCGTAAGCGAGCAATTCCTCCCCCAGAGACTCTGGGGTCCGGGTCGACCATCCCGACAACAACTTTACTAACTCCCGCTTTCACCAACGCTTCGGAACAGGGCGGCGTCCGGCCAAAGTGGTTGCAAGGCTCCAAACTTACATAGGCTGTCGCCCCATGCGCTTTGTCCCCGGCTTCGCGCAGAGCAAAGACTTCCGCATGGGGTTCTCCTGCCCGGGGATGAAAGCCTTCTCCGACGATTTCGCCATCTTTCAGGATGACGGCGCCCACCAAGGGATTTGGCGAAGTTTTGCCCAGAGCTTTGCGGGCCAGTGTTAGGCAGCGCTGCATCAGTTCGCGATCACGGGGACTGCCGATGGCAGATTGCTCGTTCATCAAAGCTCAAAAGTAGGCGTAGCTACTGCTGAGTCTAGTAAATTACTGGCGGCTCAGGATCATTTCCTCGGAAATTATTCATAAGCGGGGGTATAGGCTCTGACAAACCCCTAGCAAAATACAGGCAATATCCCTTGCGATCTGGATGAAATAACCCGAGATAGCCAGAGAGAGTTTCTATATAAGGGAAATTTCGCGTTCTGACCAAGTGTTCAACACACACAGCTTGCGAAGCAGATCGCAAAAGTATCGTGAATATAATTCAGATGTTGATGACTATCTCGTATTTTAAGTTTGATGATGTAGATGTCTCGCATCGCTGTCTTCGATTTGCGGAAGAAACGACTTGCGGTTTGTCAGATATATTGATTGGTGCTGTTTTTGCTAAAGCATAAAACTATGGCGTGTTAACGTTTGACAAAAAGACAGCTCATCTCTCGTCTTTTGAAAGGTTGTAGCTAATTGTCATAGATCTTCATTGACAATACGTGATCGCAATTAACGATGGAGTCGCCGAAGTTTTGCTACGATGTGCTGGCGGCAGAGGTTCGGATGCTGGTTATTTGGGAAACAGAACATATGCACGTGCTGGATTCCCATGAAGCAATTGTGAACTGGATTAGCAGTTCAGGCTTACGACCTTTTCTTAATATGCTTAAGACCGAAGCAGAGCGTGAGGCTTTTATTTAGAAGTTACCGCGTCAGGTTGTGAGCGATTACGAGTTCTGGTTTAGGGGAACGTTCTGTTTCCGTTCCGGCGTACTTTTACGCTTACAAATCGGTAAGAAACGCAGCCATTAGCTGTAACAAATAGCTGAAGCCGGGGATAGGTTCATTAATAGCCAAAGTATGTAACGAACTCTGAAATTATAAGGAATTAATTGTTACTCGGGGATGGCGGTACTACCGAAAGCAAATAAACAGCCCAATCCCGAATAGGTTGTTCTGATCGGTGAGATAGGAGCAACGCTCTACTGGAAAGATAATGCAGATCGGTTCAAGCAGCCTAGTAGCCGGGAGAAACACTGGACAGCACTGGGATTTGCCTGTTAAACATCCATGGGGGGATTTCATCAGGCACAATGCCTATTTATTTCGCTTAAATGGGGAGTTATGGGGCAAGTCGCCTGTTAACATACCATTGAGGATGTTTAGGAGGTAGTTTGCCCTCTAATAAATAGTTCAAAATTTACGTATATAAACATTTTGAACTATGTGCTAAAATCCCAGCACGTAAATTATGAACTGCTCATTGGATGTGACATCCTTCGGACTCCACTGCGCTTCGCCTCTGCTCAGACTCCTATCATGAGAGAAAAACTTAAATCAATTATAGATCCCACTAAATCTCTTGCAATTATGAAGCAGCCGCAGAGGTGCACCTCAACTCGCTTCGTTAGATAGCTTTCATCCTTTATCAGGACAAGTAGGGACTAGATATTTATTGAGTCAAGATAAAATCAAGGTGCTATGTAGTTTTTTGGTGTGCAGATGCAAAAAGTAAGGATAAGCGCTAAACACTGCTACGGAATACCAAGCCTGAATCATGAGTTCGACTTCAGCAATAACAACGCCCCTGTCGTTATCTATGCTCCGAATGGGCTAATGAAAACATCTCTTGCCAAATCAGCTAGAGATTACAGTAAAGGGAATTTGCCGAAAGATGAAGTATTTCCTGAGAGAGTTAGCTCTTTTGAGCTGCTAGATGAAAATAACACCAACCTTGCTAGCGAATCAGTTTTTGTTGTTGATTCTATTAATGAGCGCTTTCAATCTGATCGGATATCTACTTTATTGGCGAGCGAAGAGCTCAAGGACGAATATGAAACTATATTCCGAGAAATTGCTCAAAAGCGAGAAGCCTTTCTGAGGAAATTCAAAAAAGTCTCTGGCATCTCGCGAGATATTGAGAAAATATTTTGCAACGATTATCAGCTGCCAGAAAACCAGCTGCTCGTGGCTCTTGCTCGTTTAGAAAGAGAAGTAAAATCAGGGATAAACTCAGAATTTAGTGAGTTTGACTACAAACGATTAGTAAATGCAAAAGTTAGTGCATTTATAGAAAAACCAGATTTTGCTGAGCTAATAGGTAATTACGCTAGAACATACGAGAAAATCTTGGATAATTCTAAGTACTTCAAGAAGGGAGTATTTAATCATTCGAATGCAGAAACGATAGCTAAAAACCTCAAATCCAATGGCTGGTTTGATGGAGGTCATACAGTTCGACTGAATGATGGAGAAAATGGACTTGAGAT
>JBCDHF010000410.1:0-4220 GCA_038750375.1 Cyanobacteria bacterium P01_H01_bin.15 | reverse complement strand
GAAAACCGTCCGCCCATATGTTTTACCTTTTGAGGTGTTAAATCTTTAAAACTTATCTCCAATTTAGAGAGTTCTTGAGGGGCTTGTAGAATGAAAAAACCTATAGGGTTTTTCCGTCATACCCTACAGATATTCGAATGCCTGATAGTACGTTTTGCTTCGATCTACCAAGACTATTGGCTGAACGATGCCGTGTATTTTGATTGCGGCGTACTGGAACCTCACGTTAACCACAGGCCGCCATTTCTTAACCTTAACCCGCAAGCCTAATATCCTTTTTGACCCAGTTGGATTGGTGACAGATTTCCTCTCTGGAGTTTTTACGTTAAGCAGATCTTTGTCGTAAGATTTGTCCAAAATTCGGAAAACTTTTTGGTAAACCTCTTTCCCCTCAGTTTCGTTGAGGCAAAATATTTTTTGAGGCAATCCGATCTTTTGATTCCTAGTAGAAACAACGATTCTGCCCTTTTTCCACAGGTATCCATTGCCAGCCGCAAACTCTGTTTTAATCTCACGGGCTAAGGATTTTAGCTTAGCGACAGTCAGACTCTCACTAGTCTCGTCAATTAACCGGAAACTGATAATGCCACCCTCTGGATCTTCATAGTCTGGGACAGAGCTTGAATCCTGCTGAAAGAACATGGTTACCTTTGGGCGGTAGGTGATTTCTCGGTCGATGTCCTCGTACAGCACGCCTGCCACTTTAGGTAGTGACTCAACGGAGCGGCGCAACTCTTGAAAGGTCGTAACGCTTAGTTGCGCGGCAATTCTACTGTCATCGGAACCAATTAAGCACGCAGCCCTTGCCGCCTGCCGACCAGTGGCATTGCTGGGCAAGATGTCCGGATCGATGTCCTTAAACCAGTCGTTGACAAGCGGATTCCAGAATTTACGCAAAAAGCTGCGTTGCCGAGGCCAATTTTGCTTGGCGGTCATCCTTCCAATTCCTCCGCTTCAAATCTGATTAAATCGCTGGGCACAAGGTTTGGCGACTGAGACTCAAGGTTGCGTTGCGCTAGCTCGGCTTCGGCCTGCTCCTCTTCAATGGCCAACTGCTGATCGAAACGCTGCTTTGACTCTCGCACCTCGTTTACTGCGTCCCCGATTTCAACACCAGCGGAAACGGTGGCGTAAACTTGATTGGTGATATTTTCCGCAGACTCAAGGCCGTCGTTGAATCTATTGAGGCGGGAAAACTGCTTAATTTCCAGTCCTTCCTTCATCCATGGCCACTGGCGATCCTCGACAGCACCACCCTCACGGAGACCGTTACCGATCTTGGCAATCCAGTCACCGACAATCTCCACACCCTCGGCGATCGCCCACTGCACAGACCGGACAGCCATCACCACGCCAGCCGCCGCAGAGATGATGCGATTCCAGCGATTCCAGCGCTCAGAAATACCCTGTGCTGCCTCTTGCCCAATGGTGGCATCGATTAAGCCTTCTATGCCGTCAGCAATCTGTCCAGACAGCTTAAACGGGTTCCCCTCCGCATCTTTTAGGCCAGTCAGGGCAAAAATGCCATCGAACGCCCCCACGATGCTTTCTGCGAGGTTTCTGGAGAGCATGGCCGCATTGTGAAGGCCGACCGCAGTGTTGATTAAATTCAGCACCCGATCCAGCTTCAAGAAGTCCCATGTTTGATCAAATTTCCGAAAAACCTTGCTCTGAAATTTATTGACCGCACTAGACAGACGATCAATCTTCCTGCCAAGGTTCTCTAACAGCAATGTATTTAAAGCAGCGATTTTATCGACAATATCTTCTAACCTCTTTCTGATAGGGCGGGTGTGTCGAGAGATGGCCTGATCGCCACACTGACTGGGGCTAAAAGCATCGCAGGTTCCAGCTTTAGAATTTGCCACCTGTTGGCCGGGCGTGGTGTTCCGGGCGATGGTGCTGGTATTTCGATCAATGCGGTTAACAGCCGGGGCGATCGCCAACAGTTCAGGCGGAACTTTTAGATCACCATTGGGATTAGTCGGCAAGTTCGTGAGCAAATCGGTGATCCGAGTATTTTGCCGAATGGTTGTGTCATTTTGCTGTCTCAGCGTCGTAAATTGCGAATCATTCATTTTTGTCTGCTCTTGCCTGAGTTCATCAATCTCCGTCGAGTTTGCGTTTGCCTCATTGAGTGCTTTGTCGGCCTGCCGCTGTGCTGCACGGGCTTGCTCAGCCGCCTCATGAGCCCTGCTGCTGGCGTTGTCGGCGGTAAACTGCGCCCTGTCTGCCGCGCGTTCTGCGTCCCTCGCTCTCTGCCCTGCTTGCTGAGCTTCCGTCGCTGCGTCATCTGCCGATGCTTGTGCTTGATCAGCTTTTTGCTCGGCGCGATTGGCAATACCTCTGTTCACCGTAATTCGACTCAGATTGTCAGAGAGTCCTTGATTCAAATTATCGAGTCGTTTGTCATTGGCATCTAGTCGAGGGAATACTGACTTAAATAATCCGAACAAAGATAATAATCCAGCGACGCCACCGATAACGGACAAGGCATTAAGAAACCCACCAATCTTTGTCAATGCAGATTTACCAATTGAGGCCGCATTAGAAGCAGAGCTTATCGCTTTATCGGCTTTCCCTAATGCATTAGTCGCTTTTTTGGATGCATCATTGGCCTTGCTAACAGCACTATTGGCGCGATTTCTTGTTTGAGTGAGACCCCCTTCAAGTTCTCTCTGTCTTTTATTTGTGTTTTCTATTGCATCAAAGATTGCCTTGTTTTGATCTTTTGCGTTGGCTTTTTTGAAAAAGTCATCTATCTGTTGAACTCTTTTCCGCCTGTTTGCTTCCAAGAGTGTCTTCATTCTTTGGTCATGTAGTTTTGCTCGTTGCTCTAATCTTGTTTCAGCAAGATCAATAACAGGGCCAAGGGGTTGCTGGAGCGCACCGAGGGGCATACTCGACATCCCTTGCCTTATCGCCTCGAACCCTCCGGCCGAGACAAGAAACCCGATAACTGCTTTCTCAATATCCTTTTGGCTTATCTGTGGTTTTTTTTGTTGTTTTAGCCTTTCGCATTTTGCTTTTAAAGCCTGAAATTCGGCATAACTAACTAACTGTGTGGGGCAACTCATGACGATGTTTTATTAAATGAATCTATAAGAGTTAATCGGTCATTTTGACAGCCATAACAACAAGTGGTAGCGCCGCAATTCACCTCTTTAACTGTGCCGTCTGGACAAGAGTTTTCAGGCTTCACCTGCACATTGGCAGGACAAGAATCAAGAGGGATTAGTCTAGACTCACCATCTACAAAGACGATTCTTACTCCAACCTGCTGGGTGGTTATTTCTGGAGGGTTGTCACTTGGGTGATACCTCTTTTCTGGTGCGCCATCGCTGTAGTACTCCCAGACATTTGCAGCACTTATTTCCTCATATACTCCTGAAAGATTCCAGTTCGACTGGAAATTTGTTCTGCCAGATGAACTAGGGGCATTGTGGTCGTAAGGCGGTGGATTAGATGTCTGCTGAGTTTGGATCAGCACAATCCTGTTTGGAGAATGTCCATTAAACTGCGACTTACAAAAAGGCATTGCGAAGTAACAGAATTCCCCAACTGTATTATTAGCAATTACGCGGCTCTGCCGAGGAATACGAGAGAACCTAGAACAGCTATTGAGGCTGTAGGAAAAAATGCACGACTTCTTAAACCAGTAACGAGAAACAAAGTCTGGAACATCAGAAGAACCTTTTGGTAATGCAGCAGAGAAACCTGACTCTCCCGGCAGCTCATCCTGAAAGCCATCATCCCACCTGAAAATCACGCCGCCACAGGATGGACTGGCGGAGGCAATGTCTTTTTTGCTGACGTAACGACCACCTTTAGGCCATAGAACGACGCGATCGCCCATCACTTCACCTCACTACTAAATTTTCCGGTCGAGGATTAAACGTTGTCGGGGTCAGGGGCAGTACCGTCAGTGTCTGGCTCATGAATTGTCACGTTGTAGGAGAACCCTTTTTCCTCTCGGTTATTTCGAGTAGTGAATAACTTGAAAGGATCTTCAATTGTGATGGCGTTGGATTCATCAGTAACCGCATCAAATACTTTTTTAGCCTTGAGAAAAATGGCGGTAAACCATTTTTGAGCACCGTCCTCACCATCGGGGTCAACCTCCACTGTGACAAGAGGATTGACTGTCACAATGCCCAACCCCCGCTTTCCTCGTCATCGGAGTTCCCAGTCCGCTTTGTGTCCTCTTCATGTGGAAGATG
>JBCDHF010000409.1:0-4230 GCA_038750375.1 Cyanobacteria bacterium P01_H01_bin.15 | reverse complement strand
CGCTTTTGGAGCCCAAACTTCTCCCGAATTTGTTCCAGCGTCATTGGTCCCTTGGCGAGTGAAGTATAAAGCCCCAATCCAACCGCCGACAAAAGCGCTTTTGATACGCCATAGTTGCTGGCAACTTGCATGATGTAATTGGGGCTTGGAGGAGTCATAATCTATACGTGGCTCTGTTGCAAAGTTAGAGAATAGCAGAAATGCTTGTTCTGTCGCAAAACTAGAATAAAGAGATGAAGTCCCTCTTTCTTATTAGTTTTGGCTTTACGATAGTCTTTAAGGCTTAATGATTTTGTCGTGACGCGGAGGAGACGCTCTTACAGCAAAATTCCGATTAAATTCAACATTTGCCCTATGCTCATTTAAATCCAGTTATCTATCATTACGCCTTATTACCCAACACATCTAACTTTTTTCACCAAAATACAGCATTGAATGGATGTGAATCATGAACCTTAAACAGGCACCACGACTATTTAAAATTTTAGGCATTCTGGCAACTCTCCTCACCTTCTTGTCAGCCTATGTTGCTTTACCAGTCTATGCACAAGCAAGTAATCAAACTTGCTTACAAATCACCCAAGACACAAATAAAATTTCTCAAGAAAACATTCAACTTTCGCCTTTAGAACCTGTATATACGTTACAAATTCTTCACGCCAGCGACTTTGAAGCTGCGGCAGAAGCCATATTTGACGCACCCGGATTTTCTTCAGTTGTCAATGCGTTAAAACCAACTTATCTCAACACTATTATTTTATCTTCTGGTGACAATTATATCCCTAGCCCATTTTATAGTGCTAGCGCTGATCAATCATTTGAAGATAGATTTAGCCGAACTTCCGGTAGAGCCGACATAGAAATTTTGAATCAGATTGGCATCCAAGCTTCCGCATTAGGAAATCATGAATTTGATCAAGGCCCAACGCAGCTGAAAAACTTGATTGCCTCTAAAGACAAATATCCTGGAACTAACTTTCCTTATATTTCCGCTAACTTACAGTTCGACGAGTCAAGTCCTCTTTCGAAAGATTCGGGTATAGTCGCAGAATCAGCCCGCGATGTTGAACAATTGTCTAATCGTGTGGTGCCTAGTGCAATTTTGCATGTTAATGGAGAATCGATCGGTTTAGTTGGAGTGACAACAGCCCGACTAGCCCAACTGTCTCAGGAAAAACCTGGAACTGAAATCTTGGGAATGGTTTCCGATGATAGCGATACGGTTGCGGCTAAAATCATTCAACCCTTTGTCGACGAACTAACTAATTTGGGCATTGACAAAATTATTCTCCTTTCCCATTTACAGCAACTTAGTAATGAAGTTGAGTTAGCGAGTCAACTCATTGGTATAGACGTCATTATTGCAGGGGGCTCACATAATATTCTGGCATCAGATGACTGGCAATTGAGACAGATTGAACCAAAATCCAGGTCGGGAGATTATCCTCTTTTTCGTCAATCTGCCGATGGTAAGCCTGTTTTAATTGTCAATACAGATGCGAATTATCGATATGTTGGTCGCCTAATTGTAGATTTCGACAAAAATGGAGAATTATCGGGTGTTTCTCCGTTAAGTGGTCCATACCCAACAGATCAAGTTGGCGTGGAAACAGCTGGTGGCACCGCTGACCGTAACATTTTATCTCTAGTGGATAAGATTGATAAAATTATAGAAACTAAGGATGGTACTGTTTTGGGAAATTCTACCGTTTTTTTAAACGGAGAACGCTTCTCTGTCAGACGCGAGGAAACTAATTTAGGAAATTTAACGGCGGACGCTAATCTTGCCTATGCCCAGTCTATTGAGCCTAACGTTGTTATTTCTATAAAAAATGGTGGTGGTATACGCGCTTCAATTGGGTCTATTTGTCCAGCTGGAGGAGAAAGTCCTAATGCAGGTAAACGTCAACCTAATGAGCCGGATCTAGTGACAAACAAACCTGTAGATGGAATTTCACAACTTGATCTTGAAACTGCGTTGTCGTTTAATAACGGATTAACCATACTGACACTAAACCCAGAACAACTTAAAAGCATTTTAGAGCACAGTATTTCTGAGCTCGGGTCAGAGAATACAACGGGTAGATTTCTACAAGTCGCGGGTCTATTCTTCAGTTTTAATCTTGAACTGCCCCCTGGTAGCAGAGTTCGGACAGTTGGTATTGAGGAAAATCACGATTTAAGATTAATTGTCCGTGATGGTAAGGAGCTAGACTCTGACAATACCTTTCGTATAGTTACTTTAGATTATCTGGCTGATGGAAACGAGGGTTTCCCATTCAAAGATTTTGAAGAAAGCTCTCAAAGAAGAGATCTGACAAATACAGTTAGTGATGATAAACCTGCTTATCAACAGCGAGGGACAGAACAGTTTGCCTTGGCGGAATATCTAAAAATTATTGGCTCATACGATAAAGAGGATACTCCAATTGAGCTGGACCAAAGAATTCAAAATCTGTCGTTTCGAAAGGATACAATTTTCGACACTAAACTTGAGCTCAATTAGCTGGACCAGCGGGCGCAATTGGGCAGAAAGTGGCGGTTATGGAAAACTCATCGCTTGAAAGCTTTGCATGGCAATACTTGCAGCGCTTGAACTTTTAGAAGATTTTTAACGGTAGAATCAGCTTTCTAGACCGAGAGTACCAAAAAGTGTGGGAACCGTTGAATACTCGTTGATTTTCAGCCGATGCCTATTCAAAGAGACTGAGCCCTTAATTCCCAAACCATCCCTAGTCGTCAATGGTCCTGCAGCTCATCAGAAATCCTCTCCAAATAATGGGGCTTTTCCACACTTTTTGGGACCCTCCAAGGCCTACAAGCGATAGACCCAAATTTTTCCTGTCCGAAAATAGGAAAAAGGGGTCAAAACAGCAACAAATCTGCGCAAGTTTGACAATTTTGATAGCTCGGATAGTCAAATATCATCTTCCATCTAGATTACTGCTTGTCTTTTTCTGAAACTCGCAACCAGTTGTATGGCGAGGGCACTGGCATCCGTGTCGTTGTTGGGTAAGAACCTGCGCTCGCGGGCGATCTCACTCGATCATTTAAGGCACTCAAAAAATAGTGCCAAACAACTTATGATCATTCGTAGCTATTTGCTGAACATCCACAACTTCGATAAAGAACTAGCGTAGCTATGTGATTGACTCACATACTCGGATCAATTGTGCCATTACCAAACTTCATACTCTGGCAGCTCGTCTTGTTCAAGGTCTGCTAGTAACGCCCCGCCCCCAAACATAGCCACGTAGAAAAGGTGATCGCGGTGTCCCTTGCCACCACGATCGTCCAGGTTTCTGATTGATTATTACAGCAATTCCCCGGAAGAGACACCATGTAAACGCAACTCGCGAAATCTCGAAAAATATCAAGAGAGATGAAGCGTAACTAATTTTTGCAACTTTGGCGCAACCTATCAAAGCAGCTCGCTGCGAGGGACATAACATGATTGATGCAGACAAGGTGGATTTTTTCGCAGCTGAGTTCTGTCCGCTAGACGGCGGCGCGAGCTCTTATCCACAGAAGGAGAGCAGAATCTTCCACAATGTCACGAAGTCTTGATTTCCCCCATGAAAAGATGCAATGAAAGCTCCCGAGAAAGTCACAGGATTGAGCTTGGAATGGACCGGTAGACATCACTCGTTGCAAGGTGATTTCGGTGAGCTCTCAACGCACACTGTGACCTACGTGACCGATACCACTTGCTATGTCACTGGCGGAGGCAAACTCGTCGGCGAGGCGACGTACGTCTATCGACGACTTGATGAACAGGTCGGAGTCTGTATCTACAAGCCCAATATCTGGCAAGGGCATATCGACGTGGTGCTACATGCCATCTTCAACTTTAGTGAAATGACCGATCGCGCTGTCGTCACTTCGAACGGCAATCCATTAGCGGTCGCCGACGGATGTATAAGGAGTGTTCCTACGCCCCCCAGACCCTCAGGCTAACAAGCCCTTGCAGTGGACGCAGACCGGCCGTACCTGGGCGTTCCTAGGGCCACTCTGTTATCTACTTTCCTACTTTCATGGCTTATGAAGTAGGAAAGTAGATAACAGAGTGCCATAAGGGCTAACTCGAAGCTTGAAACGACCTAAATTCGTTAAATCAAAGGGTGATATTTTATTTTTGAGAAAATCTTAGTACAAGCGAACGACCTTGAAGTCTATATCAATGATTTCGAGCTTATGGCACTTCATGACACGCTCGCTTGCACCACCCCT
>JBCDHF010000408.1:0-4252 GCA_038750375.1 Cyanobacteria bacterium P01_H01_bin.15 | reverse complement strand
GTGGCCATGGAGTTATTGATCGCTCCGAGCTGCATCAACTCGGCAATTTGCCGGTCCGGGTAATGGGTGCGCAGGAGCGCAGGGATATCGGCAGAGGACGTGATCGGATAGCTGCCCATCACATCGATATAGGTAAACGCAGCCTTCAGGCGCGGATTCTCCAAAGTCTCTCCGTAATCGGGTGCAAAAATTGCTTGGATCTCTGCCAACGGCACACCCATCAATGAGAGTTGGTAGGCGCTGCGCGCAGTATGGTGGCCGCTGCCTGCGAGAAGCATCTGGCGCAGGGTCATCCGCCACTTGGTTTCAGCGTCGAACATCGCGTCCGCATGGATCATCGCGTCTGCGAGCAACAGCCCCTCGTAGAAATCAAACAGGTTGCTGATGTCGATCTTGTGGCGGTCGTAAAAGGGCCTCTCCTGGTCTGCCGCTGGCGCAGGGGGTGCTGCTGCGAGGGCCTGCGTCGGCATCAAAACAGTGGTAATGAGTGAAGTGCTCGCTAAAAGTGTTTTGAGTTTCATCGGGTCATTCTCCTTCAAAGAGGGTCACGAACATGCCATTCGGATTTGGGGAATGGCTCGGCACATTCTGCAGCACATCCCAATGCTCGGTGACCTTACCGTCGTTGTCGAAAAGATACATGTCGACGGCAGCCATCCCCTTATCCTCGGGGCTGTCAGTCTCCAAATTCCGGAAATTGACGTGTGCCATGGCCCAGTCGCCCACCACAATCACTTTGTGGACGTCAAGTGCGACCGGATACTCTTCGACCGATCCACCAAACAACTCGGCCAGCGGTTGCCTTCCGTTTGGCAGGAATACACTGTGCTGGATATAGCGGTCGGAGATGAATTCACTGAGGGTTTCGTCCGTGGGATTGGTTTCGAACAGTCGGTAGAGTTCGATAATCCTCTCTGCTCGCGCGCGATCAGCGTCGTTGTTCGCGATGATATGGGTCTCGAAGTCTTGTGGGATGGTGTTTTGATAGATTGCGCCCTGCTGCCAGGCTCGTGTGGGCGGCGCGAAGGGGTCCGTTTGTTGCGCTTCTGCGCCACCCACGAGTACTACGAGCGTCAAAAACGTTACGACTATTAGTCTAAGTGTTTTTAAGGACATGATGCTCTTATTGAGGGGTTGATGTGGTTAAATCGCAGCTCTGAGATATTGTGCTATTGGGGCTGCATGGTCCTGCGCGATTCCTACCACTGTGGCAACCTCCACACCCGATTTTGCCCACTCAGCAAACTCAAACTGACTGCATGCCCGAGTACTGCGTGTCGGTTTTCCACGGCCCGAAGCATTGTAAATCCAGATGTTCGCACCTTTTTTCCGCGTATATAGGTGCAAAACGCATCGTAAATCCCACTATGTCCGGCAAAGCCATGGGAGATGACGAGGGTGTATTTCGGATTTTCCCTAAGCTGGCGGGTCGCATAAAGCTCTCCCAGCATATGAGTTTCTAAGAGCATCTCCATTTCCTCTGCTAAGGTCTCAAACAAGTTGGGGAGTGAATCCCCCTGTCGCCACTATGAGAGTGTTAATTTCGAACGTTGCTTTCCGCTGCCTTTAAGCTTTCGCACAATTTTTGCAGTAAGGCCATGAAACTGGGAGGCCCATGAACGCCAAAAAAGGAATCTTGTATGCCAACTTTGTTAAACCCGAGACATTGGGAAGTTTAGCCACAACGACAACTGCCTATGCTATATCGCAGGGGATAACCTTCGATGAAATTGCTCAAGCCATAAATATCTCAGAACTTGACTATGCCAATCAGGATGTGCGACTCTCCGATCCTGTTGTAGGGGAACTGATGAACATGCTTGTCGAGAAGTTTCCAGATCGGGCGATCGCCATGGAAATTGCTCACTGTGCCCCGTTCTCAATGCTCGGTGGGTTGGTTCAGGGCGCGATGTTTGCTAATGACTTCGAGGCAGCACTGACCTGGTTTGTTGAAAACTCGTCAGTTATTTCTGACCAGTCGGTTGTCCATCTTGAGAAAACAAATTCAGAAATTGCAATGGTGCTTGCCCATCCTTGTGAAGTCCTTGATCAGGGCCATACCCTTGAAGCAACGACGGGACTCATTTGGCGATTGCTGAATACAATCACGGTTCCAGGGGCCCCGTTACAGAGAGTAGAGTTTGCCAATCAAAAAACGGTTCCGTTGCAGCCCTATGAGGATTTTTTCCAAGCCCCTGTTTTGTTTCATACGAGCCGAAATGCGTTCGTTTTTTCAGCAGATATTCTGCGACTGCCCGTTCGTTCCGCAAATGCTCAGATGTTCGATTTCATCCAACAGCATTTTGTGAACCTGCGCCAAAAGCTGAATGAAGACCACTATCCGTTAGCCCTTGCCCCACTTCGTCGAAGCATTATGGACAATGCAGCTCATGGCAAGTATGAGGTGGTAGCGGCTGCGGCCGCTGCAAACCTAAGTCTTCGTACAGCTCAGCGGTTGGCAGCACAGCATGGGACGTCGTTGCAGAAGCTCATCAATGAAATTCGTTTGATTAATGCAAAGAAATTTTTAAACAATCGTGAAATCAATCTTTCAACGGTGGCGCAGCTTCTTGGATACGCTGACGTTCGATCATTCCGAAAAGCTTTCAAGCGTTGGACCGGATTGTCTCCAAAAGCGTATCGAAACGAACTCTTTGAAGACTGACGTTCTGTCTAACGGCTCATTGTTACAATTCGTGCTTACTCAAGCTGCGAATTTCGCAAATAATAGGCTTTGGTGCATAAATAAATCCAGGCATATCCAGGGTTTCAGCGATCAGGATCCAGTAAAATGCCCGATATCCAGGTTTTGGGTGCTACAGACAGCCGTTACTATGGTCTCGAAGGATTTGGCTATCTGCACAGCGAACGTCCCTACGCCACCAGAGGCTCCATTGATGAGAACCTTTTGACCTAGCTGGATGCGGCCTTTATCGTGAAGTCCTTGTAGCGCTGTCACGGCTGCTACGGGGGTAGCGGCAGCAGCCTCAAACGACACGTTGGCCGGTTTCCGTACCAACTCATGTTCATCAGCACACACATAGTCTGCAAATGAACCTTGGGCTATGCCGAAGACTTCATCCCCTGGCTGAAACTGAGTTACACGATCGCCTACAGCTTCAACCCGACCGGCCACGTCTAATCCAAGTGAAGTCTCTTGGGGGTTGGAAAAGTGTACCGTTCGTTAAACGGATCACCGGAGGACCGGTTAGATGATACCAGTCCAAAATGTTGACCGATGCCGCATGAACCTTTAGCAGAACTTGATTATCCCTGGGTATCGGTTTCTCGGTCTCTATGAGTTCAATGACGTCTGGGGAACCATATTTTGTGTATACAATCTTTTTCATTTAGATGACCTTCTGTTCAAGATTTACACCCTTAATCAACAGCGACAAACAGAGCGTTGCCTCTCCCAAAAAACATGGAATAAAGATATAAGGGGACAAACCAACAGCGAATTCAGGGACTAGAAAGTTGGCGAAACTATTAATCAGGTAACACGCTCCTCCCATTGCCAAAAGCAGGCCTATTATTCGAGGGAGAATACCTAATCGGAAAATCAAATAACCAGCCAGAAGACAAAAGCAGCCAAAAAATGCAAGACTGAGATTAAACCCAATCTCATGTAGCAGGAAGTGCATATAAGCCGTAGCTTGAAACTGTTGCTCGGTCATTATGGCAGCACTCTGCAAAAGGATTAGAGGGACAAAATTATTGAGTAAACTGACACCCTCAATAGTCGCTGCTACTAATATAAAAAGCATCACCAGTCGGGCAAGACTCTTGTTGGCTAATTCGAACAGGTCGTAAAAGATGACTGCTAGAGGGATATTACAAAGAACTACGATGATATGAACTCCGAGTCCGAATCGATAGAGCGATTCGTTTGTCAGGATGTTATTTACCGTAGCTGCGGCATCACCATGTACGACAATCGTGGCAGGAACATAGCCCGCACCGAAGAGTCCTCCAATGATAATAATTAAGTAGAAGACGCCGCCCATTCTTGCTTTGAATGGCAACGAAGCTGCAATCTGTTCTTTCATTACTCCATTCCTGTTGTGAGTGTTTATCACTGACACAAGAAGCTTACGGGCAAGACGATATGAGGGTCATACCACTCAGGTATTATTCAAGGAGTAATTACCCATCGATCAAGGGAATTAGGTGATAGGAAAACTGATGATTACGTTGAGGAAAAAATACCCAAAGTACGGGCTTTCGCGACGGCATCGGCCCGATGATGGGC
>JBCDHF010000407.1:0-4256 GCA_038750375.1 Cyanobacteria bacterium P01_H01_bin.15 | reverse complement strand
GTCGGCTACGGCGGGAAATTGGGGTGTTGCCACCGGGAGACATCCGCAACTGCTTAACGGCGCTCGCAGATGAGGAAAAACTCCTAACCGAACTATTTCGCTATCGGTTTGAAGCGGGAGAAGGGCTCGTTGGTCACAGCTTCGGCAATTTATTTTTAACCGCCATGACTGAGGTCAGTGGCGATTTAGAGCAAGCGATCACAGCCAGCTCAAAAGTTTTAGCCATTCAGGGACGTGTATTACCCGCCACGCTAAGTGACGTGAGCCTGTGGGCAGAGTTTGCCGATGGTCGTCGGGTCGTTGGTGAATCCAGTATCACGGAAGCACAAGGTCGCATTCAACGCATTGGCTGCATTCCCCCAGATCCCCCCGCATTACCCACGGTTATCAAAGCCATTCAAGACGCAGACTATATCATCATTGGTCCCGGCTCCCTCTATACCAGCATCATTCCGAATTTATTGGTCCCTGAAATAAGCGACGCGATCGCAAACGCTCAAGTCCCCCGCATTTACGTGTGCAACATTATGACCCAACAGGGGGAAACGGATGGATACACGGTTAGTGATCATATCCGCGCCATTGATCACGCCTGCGGTCAAAGTTTGTTTGACGCGGTCCTCATTAATCGGCGCTCACCCAGTGATAAAGCCGTGCAGCGCTATGCCAAAGGGAACTGTCATCCGGTGATGATGGATCGCGATAAAGTGGCCAAACTCGGGAGACGGATTGTGGCAGCCAATATCATTGATGAAAATTTTGAAACCGGTCAGGTGCGTCATCATTCTCAGCAATTAGCCCGAGTGTTACTGCGCTGGTACACCGGTCGCTGGCAGCCACCGCGCTAGTAATGCGGGTCAACTAGCGGTTGTTGAATTTTTCAAACTGTTCCTGCCTCTGCCATCTGTGCATTAAGATTTTGCCCCTTTGCCTTGCGTTAGATTCGCCGGATGCCACCAAAAAACTGGGTGCTGACCTAGTCCGCTGCCTCCCGATTCCCAGTGTGGTGCTGTTATCGGGGGAGTTAGGGACCGGCAAAACGACCTTGGTTCAAGGGTTAGCCAAGGCATTGGGAGTTGACGAGCCAGTCACGAGTCCGACCTTTAATCTGCTTAATGAATATTGCGATCACAATTCAATACCGCTCTATCACTTCGATTTGTATCGCTTAAAGCCGGTTGGTGTCGCTCAGTTAGCACCGGATTTGTATTGGGAGGGGGTAGAAGTGGACCCCGGAATTACGGTGATTGAGTGGTGTGAGCGGCTGCCCTTTTTGCCTGAAAGCTATGTTTCAATCACATTAAAACATCGACAGGACGGGGGGCGTGAGGCTGTGATCGACGAAGTTGGCGAGTCCTTCGCGTTGGAGACACTGAATCTGAGAGAGAGAGAATCATGAACTGGGATGTAATCATTATTGGCAGCGGGATTGGCGGATTAACGGCCGGCGCGCTGCTAGCTCGCTACGGTCAACGGGTCCTAATTTGCGAAAGTCATACGCTGCCCGGCGGTGCAGCCCATGCCTTTGAGCGGCGGGGATTTACTTTTGATTCGGGGCCCTCCTTTTACGCCGGGATTGGCTGTCCGAGTCTGAATCCGCTTTATCAAGTGCTGCGAATCCTTGAAGAGCCCCTCAAAACTATTCCCTACGATCCGCTGGGGCATTATCATTTCTCTTCTCGAACGGTCCCGATTCCTTGTGACCTGGAAAAATACCAAGCCATCATTGCCCAGTTTTCACGGCGAGGAGCCTCCGAGCTAGCCGACTTTACAGCTCTAATGCTGCAACTCTACGACGCCCTCAAGAAAATTCCGGCGATCGCATTGCGCAGCGACTGGCAGCTTATCTTGAGTCTCTGGCGATATTGGCCCGGATTACTCAAAATGCTGCCCCAACTAGGTCGAATCAACGGTTCGGTCGGTGCAGTGATGGATCAGACTGTACGCGATCCGTTTGTCCGGCGTTTGATCGATTTGGAATGTTTTTTGCTCTCTGGATTAAAGGCTCACAGCACAATTGCTCCGGAAGTGGCTTTTATGCTCGGAGAACGCCAAAAAGTTGGGGTGGAATACCCGGTGGGCGGCAGCGGCGCAATCGTGGAGGCGCTGATCCGCGGACTGGAAAAATGGGGCGGTGAGCTGCAGTTGAATGCTCACGTCGAAAAAATCTTAGTTCGCAACGGTCAAGCTCATGGGATCAAATTGCGATCGCAAACCGAGTATTACAGTCCGGTCGTTATTTCCAACGCGACTCTCTGGGACACTTATCAGCAGTTGCTGGCACCGGAAGATCTGCCCGCAACGTTTAGAGGGCAGTCTCTTCAAACCCCTGCGATCGATAGCTTTATGCATCTGCATTTGGGTTTGAAGGCTGAGGGTTTAGAAGACTTAACGGGTCATCATGTCGTCGTCCACGACGAAGACTTGGATTTAGGCGACCCTGGCAATACCTGCATGATTTCAATCCCGACCGTTTGGGATTCACAGCTAGCACCGCTGGGACATCATGTGGTTCATGTGTATAGCCTGGAATCCTTTAGCGGCTGGCAGCGTGATGAACATTATGCAATCCAAAAACAAACCAAGGCCAAACCACTGTACCGAGCCCTCGGCCGGGTAATTCCTGACTGGAAAGATCGTCTAGTGCTGAATCTGGTTGGCACGCCGCTGACCCATGCACGCTATTTACGCCGTCACCAGGGAACTTACGGTCCTGCGATCGCAGCAGGGAATGGTTTATTTCCTAGTTGTCAGACGCCGATTCAGGGACTGTATAGAGTAGGGGATAGTACGTTGCCGGGAATCGGAGTTCCCGCTGTCGCAGCGTCGGGGGCTTTATGCGCCAACACGCTAGTCCCTTGGTCCGAGCAAGCCCAACTCTTAGCCCAGTATTTTGACTAGCGCGTTTATAGCAATCGCCACTTTTATAAGGGGTGTTTGTATGCCAGAACGCTTTAAAATTAGGCAACTCGAAGTCAGAAATGTCCTAAGCGACCTGGCGAAAGAGATAAAACTCCCGTTGAATTCCTTCAGGGTGCTAGCCGCAGACAGGTTGGCCCCTCTAAATAGACCCAAAACAAGAGACCCGGGAGAACGACAGTCTTCCAGGTCTCTCTTCAAAATTAAAAATGTGGCGATTAGTTGGAAGCGGGCGGACGAGACCTGCGACGACGCTGACGACTGCGAGCTAGTTCTTTACGCTTGAGCTTTTCTTGCGGAGTCTCAAAAAAACGATTTTTCTTCATATCTGGAAAAATGCCCGCTCTCGATACCTTACGCTTAAAGCGCTTCAGTGCCGATTCAATTGCTTCGTTTTCCCCAAGGACCACTTGGGCCATAGTCAAAACCTCCTGATGAAATTGGGCGATATAAAAAGCAGACATCGTTGCCTGCTTTTAAAAGTTGATGCTTGCAATCGTTCTAATTTGCGCCTGATGGCTTCCTGGAGTCAGCGCTTTACCTTGTTTAATTGACAATTTGCCAATCCCAACAAGAAGGCTGGTGGTTCAGAAGCGAAAATTAACGTTACTAATTTAAGCAGTCAAAATGACGCAACCTTTTAACTCTAACCGATCCTTTGCATTTGTCGCCAATCAATCTTCAGTTGCGATCACAACTTCTCAATAAGGCGTCCATTTGCAGTTTGTTAATGCGTCCGGCCTCGTGTAATGTCATAGCCATTTGCGGCAACGTTAAAACACTATGGGCTTCATATCCCTGCGCCTTGAGTAAGTCTTTGGCCCCCGTTGCTTTATCAATCAAAACGACGACGTCAGTCACGATTAATCCCACAGATCGCAGTTTATCAGCGCCCTCAATAGCGCTATTACCCGTCAGCAAAATATCATCCACCACCACGACGCGCTCTTCGGGAAAATATTCCCCTTCAACGACGCGGCGTGTGCCATGGGCTTTAACTTCCTTGCGCGGAAAAATCATGGGGTGTTGTAACTGAAGTGAGAGCCCGGTAGCTGTTGGTAGAGACCCGTAAGGAATCCCGGCAATGCGGTCAAACTCTAAACGGTTCAAAATTTCAGCATAGGCATCCAGTACTTTGTGAAATACTTGGGGGTTAGAAATGATTTTGCGCAGGTCAACGTAATAATCCAGGGTTTGCCCCGATGCCTGCACATAGTCACCAAACAATAGACATCCCACATCATATAGCTGCAAAATTAGCGACTCATAGGGCTTTTGCTCTAACAGGCATACATCCGCTGTCCACAGAGGACAAGCGGCATCTACCCGATTTTGTT
>JBCDHF010000406.1:0-4259 GCA_038750375.1 Cyanobacteria bacterium P01_H01_bin.15 | reverse complement strand
GCATGCGCTCCCTGCATCCCCCAATTCTGGGGGACGTTGAATCCGTTCACCCCAAAAGTTGGAAGCAGGGGGTCATAAATTTGGATTCAACTGCATAAGTCCTACTGATCTTAAAGTGACTCGGCACTTCTGCATCATTTGAGTAAATCAATCCAATGGAGCTAAGATGACCTTCAATTTCGCATAACCGATCAAATAATTCTAAGCGCTGACTGCCTTTAACTTATGCCAACCGCGTTCATCCGGCGCTAAAACTGCTTGGACTTATCGGCAAACATGATCCGGTCACTGTGTAACGAGATTTTTAGGCGGCTTTATGGCTTTGCTGTCGAGCCGGGATTTGTATAACAAACTCTGTGCCTCTGCCAGGGACTGAAAAACAATCTAACTTACCGTGATGTTTCTCAGTAATAATCTGATAGCTAATTGACATTCCCATGCCGGTTCCTTTACCAATAGATTTTGTAGTAAAAAAGGGATCAAAGATTTGGTCAATGACTGATTCAGGCATCCCGATACCATTATCTAAAATGGAAATTTTTACCCAGTCTAAACTAACCAAAGAAGTTTGAATAGTGATCCGACTAGGATTTTCCTTAATCTCTTGACAAGTTCGTTTTTCATTGGCTTCGTCTAGGGCATCAATCGCGTTTGCCAAAATGTTCATAAAGGCCTGATTAAGCTGCGACGGATAGCATTCCACCAGCGGCAAATTGCCGTAGTCACGAATCACTTTAATATCTGGAAAGTCTGATTTATTTTTAAAATTATGCTGCAAAATCAATAAGGTACTGTTAATTCCTTCGTGAATATCAACGGCCTTAAATTCAGCTTCATCCATGCGGGAAAAGTTGCGCAATGATAAAACAATCTGACAAATGCGATCGGTACCTATTTTCATTGAATCGAGTATTTTAGGCAGATCGATTTTGATAAAATCCAGATCAATCTCTTCTTGCATAGCTTGAATTTCAGGCGTTGAGTAAGTATTAAATTTCTGATAAAGATCTATAAATCTGAGTAGATTAAAAGTATATTCTTGTACATGGGTTAGGTTGCCGTGGATAAAGTTGATCGGATTATTAATTTCATGTGCTATCCCAGCTACCATTTTCCCCAAAGAAGACATCTTTTCATTTTGCACCATCTGAATATGAGTGCGCTGGAGCTTTGCTAAAATTTTCTGCAAATTTTTATTCTTTTCACTGATTTCTCGGGTTCTTTTATCAACCCTCATTTCGAGTGTTTGGTTATAGACTTCTAGTTTTTCATTAGCAACCTTCTGTTCGATATGAGCGCGCTGAAGTTCTTCTAATGCTTGCTGCAGCTCTGCATTTTTTTCATTGATTTCTTGTGTCCTTGCCTCAACTCTAACTGCGAGCGTTTGATTATAGATTTCTAGCTGTTCGTTAGCGGCTTTCTGTTCCGACAAGAGCTTCTTAACAGAACAAATAAGTTGGTTAAAGGCATGGGCCAGGGTGCCAATTTCATCATCTTGCTCAATCGTCACTTGTAAATCAAAATTAGACTCTTCAGTAGACCTTTGGGCAATCTGAGTCAGCGTTTGAATCGGGTGGGAGATCGCTCGGCTGGTCAACAGCGCTAATAAAATAGCGATCGCGACCGATAATATGATGCTGATAACCACTATTTGCTCAGCGACTTTGCCAGCCTCTTCATGTAACTCGATGGCGGCCTCAAGCTGTTGATAAGACTGGTCAAGCAGACCGACCAGATCATCTGAAATGCCATCAAACTCAAGCGCCAAATCACTATTGGTAAATTCCAGTATCAGCGATTGGGCTTGATTCACGTCTGCAGATAAGTTGAGATTCAACTGACGAACTCGCTCAACCCGTTGGTCTACTTCCAGGGAGTAGCGCTGTGGCACCCGGTTATAGGTTTGCAAGAAGTCTAGAATCTGGGCTTGATGCGCCTGATTTTGCCAGCTTGGAGGCTCTGCTACAAAGGCATTAAGTTCAGCCCAAATGTCTGCAATTTCATCTTTATGCTTTAACAGATGAGCATATTCATCCTGGAATCTTTCTAGATCTTGAACTAGAGGAATGAGTTGCTGCTGGTGAGTGCGGGTTTGCAGCACACGAGACTGTAGACGATGCAGAATTTCCACTTCGTTACGGACACGAGTTTTTCGCGCTTCAGCCTGCTGCTGATAATGATTTCCAATGCCGAAGCCAGCTACTGTACCCGATACTGCAATGCCTAAAGCAAGGGCATATCCCAAACTAATCTTTTGCCCAACTTTAAGTCCATATAGCCGTTTTCTCAGGCTCCGATACATTAGGTTCCCTCGTGATGAGTTAAGAAAGCGTTCTATATTAAATTCAGAGTTCCCGCTTTCTAATCGATCTAACGAGGCACTCAATATCTTTACAGGCTTAGAGTTCTGCTTTTATTCATAGATTCTTGCGTGCCAAAAAACTCACCTCTAGTCCATCAAAACTCCCTGATATAATACTAATAACTGATGTCAAAACAGCATCCCTATGCTCCCGTTCTCACTTTTAGTTTCTGGCTCTCAAAATCGCTATTGTCCTCAGTAGACGACTTTAAAGGAGCTCACATATGCGTCTTATGACCCGTTGCAAACGACAGCCAAAAACCTTGCCATGTGAAGCTTTGATTACTTATGTCCATGGTTAGCATCACTGAAGGACTGTCAGGCTCATGATAGGGTCCGATACAAGTTTATCCAATCCTAGAGGGCGGCAATGAGCCTCAAATCTACTTGTAAAAGGGTTTATCCCTTACTTTTTTCTTAACCGTCTGCTCTCCCGCGCCTCGCTTTGCATAAGCAAGACCGGGCAGCGCAATTTTTCCCAACAGCCGACGAATTCCGACCTTTAGCTCTGACACAATCCGACCTTTTCAAATCAGGCAAATGGCTAGACTTTAGCTAACAATTAATGTCTGTCGTTCAAAACGCTGCTATGAATCATTTTTCTACACTCATCGGCCTATTGCGCGATCGCGATACTTTCCTTGCCGAAATTCAAGATCATAAAAAAGTTGAATCGAAAATCCTCTCATTAATTATTGCTAGCTCACTATTTTTTGCCATCTACGGAGCAATTATTGGTGCCTCCAATAGCTGGCAGCAAATGCTGGTATCTATGGTCAAGCTACCGGCACTCTATTTGCTTACTTTATTAATTTGTCTACCTACCCTTTATTTCTTCGATATTTTATTTGGCTCCCGGGCTGACTTTAAGCAATATGTCGTCCTGAGCTTAACCACCGTTTCAGTAATTAGTGTGCTGCTGTTTAGTTTTGCCCCTATTACGCTCTTCTTTCTAATTTCGATTCGCGATTATCATTTCTTCTTATTGCTTAACGTAGCTATATTTTCACTGACGGGATTTGTTGGCGTTAATTTATTTTATCGAGGCGTGCGCCAGGTTCTGGAGTTTGGTGAAAAAACGCCGCCAATTCGTAATCGACTGCTTCTATTTTGGCTAGTCCTCTATGGCTTAGTCGGCAGCCAGTTAGGGTGGACGCTGCGGCCGTTTTTCGGTGCTCCTGACGAAACGTTTCAGCTCTTCCGCAATATCGAAGGTAACTTTTACTCGCAAGTAATTAAGAGCCTTTTATCGCTGATTTTGGGACAGTAAATGAATGCGCATGTAGAAGACGAATAATTAATAACAGAAAATCAAAAATCTAGCATAATGACGGCTGCAATTGAGGATCTAGCGATCACCTACCATCAGTTAGAGAAACTGACGGGCTTTGATATCGATCGCGTTTTTGTGGGCAGAATGATTCGGCCATCGGCGTTGCGATCGCCATCCCGATTGCTTTCGCTGCTCATCAGCGAAAGTTTGCTGTGGCTGGTGGCGTTTACCCTGTGTCTAGGGGCCGGGCTGGTGCTGATGCGCCAGTGGGCTGCGGCCCATCACTTAGGCGTACTCACTGGCGTAGCTGGTAGCATGACCTTGCTGGGAGCCATCGCCTGGTATGGGTATCAGTGGCGGCGGGCAGTGCCGCTGCGATCGCTCTTTCGACTGCTGGATGAGGTTGACCATCACAACGACATGGTGCAAGCGCTCCGCATTCAGTCTGAGCTAGCGGCAATTTCGACAACTGAAGGAACGCCCGATATTCAACCAGAGGTGCTAGCAGCACTGACGGCGACCCGTGACGCCCTGCTGGCGGCCATTATGATTGAGCGGGTCTGGCGACGTCATCAGCCGTTTATGCAGCGGCAGCAGGATCTTTTTCACAGCATTGAGACTAAT
>JBCDHF010000405.1:0-4260 GCA_038750375.1 Cyanobacteria bacterium P01_H01_bin.15 | reverse complement strand
TCTGTTGCTACCTTCGTTCATAAATCTGTTCTTGATAAATTTGTTAAGGGAAATAGTAAAGAAACCTTAGCAGAGAACTTGCCAAAGGATGAAAGCGTATCAGAAGAACTAGAGGAGTCTTAAGATGAGAATATCTGCTATTTTCAGAGTCTAGTAGGCTAACCTAGACCCTGATGTGAACACGGACGATGCCCCTGGCCTGGCTGTCTAACCCTACGCAGGAGCGGACGGAATTTTCAATCCAGGTATCCATACAAAAATACCGACCACCGCTCAGCTCCACGACTATGAAGCCGTGAACATGTCAAATGGGTTTCGGCATATTTTTTCGAGGAGTCTCTCATCTTCTATCCACATAAATCTCTCACCTTTTTGTTAGTCAAGATGATTTATCTTTGTTATTAGGAATGTCTTTTTGATTGAGGACTAATGAGGAGCAAAGTGGATTTAACCGACTATCCGAGTTGTCAATGCGATTCGAGTACGTCTTCTACTGCATTGTCTCAAGAGTTTTTACAAAGGTGCATGGCTTATTCGTTAGAGCAACCGTGTTTCAGATTACGTGAAGCTTCAAGCTCATGCTGGAGTCTCACTTCTTCTCTTCATTATCTCTTCTGGATGTTGCTCTCTATGTTGTTGGCTGTGCTAAATCTGGATTCCACGGCTGGTTGTGTAATAACATCGCCCAACACCGTACCAATAACTTCCGGGCAACGGCGACAATCGCTGTTTTCTTACGCGTCTTCTGCCCACCACTAATGCGTGCATAGGTGGCTGCCGCCCAATCATTGTAACGCAACATAAGCCAGGCGACTTCTACTAAGGCCGTTCGTAGTAATCGCGGTCCTCGTTTCGTAATTTTGCCCAGGCGATTGGTTTGCCCGGATTGATGCTGTTGGGGAATTAATCCAGCATAGGCAGAGACTTGCCGCGAGTTTGCAAATCGCTTCGGATCATCCAAACAGGTAACAATCACTTCGGCTGTTTTACGACCAATCCCAGGAATAGTCTGCAACAGTTGAATGCGCGCCTCCTGTTTTGCGAGTATGTCTAATTTCCGTTCAATCGTTGCTAGGTGCTCCCATAGTTGGTCCAGCATCGTTAATTCTAAGTCTAATTCTCCACGCCACAGATTGTGCTCATCGCACTCCACCAGACCTCGTCGGTGCTGACTTAATTCATTAATTCCCTGCACGGTCCAGGCACGATGACCTGACGGCATCTTTACGCCTTGTTGATCGAATAATGCGCGAATCGCATTTTGAATCCGATTGATACGCCAAACCATCACTTTGCGATATTTCACCAAGTGCCGGTACTGTCGAGTCTCTGGAGCGGGTACATACACTGGGTGAATCTGCTCCAAGGCAGTCAGCTTTGCCAGTTTCAACGCATCGTCTTTATCCGTTTTACGTTTGACATTTTTCCACCGCCAAGCCTCCTGACTGGGATCGGCTACAAGTACCGAATAGTCCTGCTCAACACACAGATCATGTACCCACCCAGTAATCGAACATGTTTCCATCACTACTAGATGGGGGTGAGTACGATGCAATATTTCTTTAAATTCCCGTCGGTACGTTTTGAATGTGTCAAATTCAGTCGCGTTATTCTCGGTGTCCAGCAAGCACGATACACAGTTAAATTTGCCTAGGTCAATCGCTAGAATCTTCATGCTATCCTCCTAGTGTGAGAGGGTTTTGGTTGGTTTCTTTACTCTCTCACGGCTTGCATAGATTCTTTAGGCCGCAAAAGCAATCAGCATTTTAGCGAGAGTAAGTTTCAGCTTTTTGGATCAGCGCCAAAAGAGTTCGAGGCTATCTCGACTATCGTCATAACCAGATCATTGGGTAGTTCTGAAGAGGTGATTTTTTGTCCACAATAAAATTTGGCTTCTTGTCGCCAATATCATCACTTGTTTATCACTATCGATATTTGGTAGTCCTGAAGATAGAATGATTTACTGAAGATAGCATCAAGCTTCTGGTCAAGAAGATCATTACTTGTCTATCACTGCCGAATGCTTTATTATTTAGGGGAAAAATTAATACTACAAAAGCAATGAGCCAAGATGTTCTTCTTCAGGGTTTCCATTGGTTATCGTGGCGTGTAAGACAGACTGCAGGAGTGTCTTGGTACTCAATCTTAAGTCAAAACGCTAAGCGTATTAAGGACTCGGGATTCACTCACGTTTGGTTCCCACCACCTTCTGATTCATTAGCTTTCGAGGGTTATCTTCCCCGCAAATTGAATGTACTGGATTCTCAATATGGCACAGAGGCCGAGTTACGCAATGCGATTCAGTCCCTGAGTCCGTTAAACATCATTGCTGATATTGTGATTAATCATCGTGTTGGTGACCTCGCCGATGCAGACTTTAAGGAGCCTTCTTTCGGTGATTTTGGAGTTGTTCGAAATGATGAGTATTCTGGTCGAAAATCGTTCAACCTAGATTCCGGTGAGGGATATGATCCTGCACGAGATCTGGATCATAGAAATCCAGAAGTATCCAATGCCATTGTTACGTGGATGAATGATGTTTTGAAAAATCCTACTAAAGCTGGGTTTTCAGGATGGAGATATGATTTAGTAAAAGGCTTTGCTGGCTGGGCAATTGAACTATATAACCGTAGAACTTCTCCCGTATTTAGCGTCGGTGAATATTTTGACGGAAATCCCCAGTCGATAGTTAATTGGATTGATTCGACTCACCCAGAGCCTGCGTTTCGTTCTAACGCTTTTGATTTTCCTCTAAGATTTGCTCTTTATGATGCTATCGAGAGACGCCGTTATGACTATCTAAAGTATTTTGACAAAGCTCCTGGTGTCTTGGGGCTTTGGTCTGACAAAGCAGTTACATTCGTCGAGAATCATGATACGGAGGAAGTTCGTGGTGGCGAATATGCAACTCCTTTTCCAGGATCTAGTAAAACTTTACAAGGATATGCTTATATTTTGACTCACCCTGGTATTCCTTGCGTTTTTTGGCGTGACATTTACGATGCGGGAATCTTCTATGAAACGCAAATTCGGAGATTAATCGCAATCCGTAAAGCCTATGGCATTAGTTCAAGTAGTCGTCTTTTCATTGACTCTGCCGTTGAAGGGCTATTTTATTCAGCATATATTCGTGGAGACAATGGTGAGCTGGCAATGAAGATTGGTCCTGGTAGCTGGTCCCCTTCTGGAAGTCAGTGGAATCCGTTGGGGGATCGGTTGCTCATCTCAGGGCAGGATTTTGCCGTCTGGGGGGATAATCGTTTTATTAGCATCTAAATGCTCAAAGTCAACTTAAGCTTGGTCCAAAGAAACACTAAAATTTTCGGACAATAAGCCGGAAATTCAGTCAGTGTAGATACCCCAAAAGTTTTTATCCGTAGTGTTCTCACCCATGCAGAGTATAACGAGGAATTTTGGGAGTATAGTCAATTAGACGAGTGTGAGCTTCATCATTGTTGACTAATCACCGCAATTGGCCCCCCACCTGGCGTCCCCTGATGTTCACTTCCCCCCGAAACATATACCATCGGATCCTGTACTGCGGCTGCAACAACCGCTGCAACAACGGCTCTTGCCATGCGGGTATGATTAATATCAGAATCATCCAGCATCGTATGCCGGCGGCCCAAGATTTCTCCTGATGGCGAAGCTTCTGCTTTGGCCAACACATTCACAATAGAATCAAGGGAACCCTGGGCACTTTCCACAGCACGAGTAACCGCATCAATATCCAGGGCATGTTCCATAACACTGTGGCCAATGCGATAGTCGCTATAGGAATTAGGAGAATTGCCCAGAACCAAAATCTCGCAGTTGTTGAGTTCTACACCTGCCGAGGTGGACGCCACAGACGAGTAGAGATCATAGTTGGAGCAGATATCCGCTGCGGTCAGCTGACCCGGTTGAATTTCTTCTAAAGCCAGGGCTACCCCCAAAGCTGAGGCTCCACGGGAATAGGCCATAGATTTGTAGCTGTCCTGAGTAATCGTGTTGTCGCTTTGGGCATTGCGGGATGCCGTCAGCAGTGGGCACTTGATTTGGACAAAGTGGACATCTTGGGGGGAGATATTGGCGATTTCAAGGGCATTCTTCACCCCCGCCGCCACCACATCCACCATGGTCAAGGTGCCAATCTCCTCTACCAAGAAATCTCGCGTATGAAACACCCCCAACGCCAATCCCAATTGAGCGAGTCCCTCCAGATTTTCCAGCTGACGGGTAAAGACTGTCATGTGGGGACTCAACACCCCCTCTGTCCCC
>JBCDHF010000404.1:0-4265 GCA_038750375.1 Cyanobacteria bacterium P01_H01_bin.15 | reverse complement strand
CTCCGGGATTGGAAGGGTGCTTTGAATCGCTTTGCCATTGAATTTCCTGACCGTTTTTCCCAACCTTGAATACCCGTCATTTGTTGTTTACACAAAATACTTGACATACCCTCCGCTATCTCAGCCTGAGTAGTGACCTATTTTCAAGAAATAAAGAAGAGCTTAAGTACAAGACAAAAATCGGCTCTGTTGCAACTTTGATCGAAGCCACTAAGCATCTTCCGTGAAACCCTTGTCTTATGCAACTAATCCGAAGATTTCGTTCATGAAAGAGATCTGTCCCTTAATATCTCCTTTGAGCACATCTCTGACTTGACCCTTTAGAATCTGATTCATGATTTCATAGCCTCGAATCGTTCGCTGCGCACTCCAGAAATTCTTGAAGTTCATTTTCGCTTTTACTTTGCCCTTCACAAATCGATTGTCTTGCTCCACGATGTTATTCAAATATCTGGCTTGCCTCTGTTTTAAGCTTTCCTGTCGCTCCCCACTCGCTCTCAATTCCCCAATTACTTTAGGATACGCCGCATACTTATCAGTGCTGACTACTCTGGGCTCCTGAACATGAGAATTCTGAAGCACTTTTCTAAAAAATCGCTTCGCAGCTTCACTATTTCGTCTGGCTGTCAGCAGAAAATCAAGAGTATTGCCCTCAGAATCCACTGCTCGCCAAAGATACCGCCGCTTGCCCTTAATTTTGATGATTGTTTCATCTAGTCGTCAGGAGTCGTTTGTCATTTTTAGATGTTTTCGACAGCGCTTATCTAGTTCAGGCGCATAGCGCTGAACCCACTGGTAGATGGTGGAATGGTCCATAGCAATCTCCCTTTCACCAAATATTTCCGCGAGGTTTCTTTCGATAGCTGAGGTTGTAGCGGAGATACTAGCGAACGCTCTGGAGGATGAGATCGGGCGGAAATTGCCTGAATTTAAAAAGGCTATCCGTGGATGCCATGGCTTCTCGGAATTGCAGGAGCGCTTCAGGTTAGAATTTCTCTGCTGTCCCACTAACTTTGCAACAGAATCACTTTTCCATAATTCCGAGCAAAACTCCATACTTTTTCTGTAACGACAATTCCAAAATGCTTACCTACACTTGGAGTAGAGTCAGAAGTTCCCATCAATGCAACGAATTAATTGGGTGTGACCCAATCAATTCTGCCAAAATTTAAAATTAAAAATGGAGACAGAATCACCATTAAGACTCGTACTTTTAAGGCTGTTTGAAGTCCGCGTCCAGAGGCTGTATTCATGGCTATATTTCGATGCGGTCAGTCTGATTTCTTTCGCAGGAAAATCACTATAGAACTTTGAGTTTTTCTGTGGATTATCTAATAGATCTGATGCCAATACATCTTTAGAGTAGTCGCCTTGTAAATTTGCAAAATTGAAACCCTCTTGACCTCAGAAAAGACAATGCGAATCAAAAATATGCCAACCTTTTCGGCAATTCTGGCCTGTATTGCTCTATTAATTATGCTGGCGGGGCACTTTTCCGCTATTCCACCGGCAACGGCTCGAATCCATGACGCTAGAGCGATAGAGACTGACCCCAGTAAGATAAACGAGCCAATCGCACCCCTTCTTGAAGGACTAGGGGAGCATCATTTCCAAGTGACAACCCAAAGCCCGCGATCGCAAGAATTTTTCGATCAAGGACTGCGTCTAACCTATGCGTTCAATCACTCTGAAGCCCTTCGTGCCTTCAAAGAAGCGGCCCGAATCGATCCAGATAACGCAATGGCGTACTGGGGCTGGGCGTTGGTTTTAGGTCCCAACCTCAATTTACCTATGGTTTCGGAGGTTGTTCCTCAAGCTTACGAAGCCATTCAGCGGGCAGTGGCTATAAAAGACAACGTTTCTCCACGAGAAAGAGATTACATTGAGGCGCTGGCTAACCGTTATTCAAAAGACCCTGAAGCCGATCGCACCTCGCTCGACTTAGGCTATGCTCGGGCGATGGGAGAACTCGTCGAGCGATACCCCGACGACCTTGATGCGGCCACTCTTTACGCTGCAGCACTAATGAACCTAAGCCCTTGGGACTATTGGAACCTTGACGGAAGTCCCAAGGAGAATACGGAAGAATTGCTTAACACTCTTCAATCAGTAGTCGAGCGAAATCCTCGCCATCCTGGAGCTCTGCACTATTACATTCATGCCGTTGAAGCCCGTCACCCCGAGCGAGGTGAACGTTATGCAGACATGTTGGGTGCTCTGATGCCAGGGGCAGGTCACTTGGTACACATGCCATCGCATATCTATATGCGGCTTGGACGTTTTGGTGATTCATACGAAGCTAACCGCCGAGCGGTAGAAGCGGACGAAAGCTACATTACGCAGTGCCATGCACAGGGAATTTACCCTCTCAACTACTATCCCCACAACATCCATTTCATGACCTGGTCGGCAATGATGCAAGGACGACCGAATAAAGCCCTCGATGCCGCGCGAAAGATTATCGAGAAGGTTCCGCCGGAGATTGCTTCGAGCAAAAACACTTGGGGGCTCTACGAAACATTCTTATCGCAGCCATACTTTGTGATGATTCGCTTTGGTATGTGGGAAGCAATGCTTGCAGAGCCCAAGCCCGATCTCGAATCTTTTTATATGAGCGGGATTTGGCATTATGGTCGCGCCCTTGCGGACATTTATTCAGACAAGCTAGTCGACGCTCATCAAGAGCTGGTTCTGCTGTCATCGGCTCAAGAAGCGATGCTTGAATCTGGTCGCTACATTGGTTTCGGCAGCGCTGAAGTGTTGCTGATGATTGCCAAGGAAATCGTCATGGGAGAAATTGCACATACAGAGGGTCGTAATTTGGAGGGATTGGCTCATCTAGAGCGTGCAGTGAGACTTGAAGATACCCTGCGTTATAACGAACCTCCCGACTGGTACTTCCCGGTACGGCATTTTCTTGGAGCGATGCTTTTGGATATCGGCCGCCCGAGTGAGGCAGAGGTGGTCTATGCAGCCGATTTGAGGAAAAATCCTGAAAATGGCTACTCTCTATTTGGCTTAAAACGAGCTCTTGAACTTCAGGGCAAACGCGATGATGCCGAGGCTGTTAAGGAACGCTGGGAAAGTGCTTGGGCTGGGGCGACTCACGAATTGACTTCATCACGGTTCTAGGCTTAACGTGACATTGGGATCAGACGATAGTTGATTGTAGAGCTGAATTTTAAAAATTCGAGCTTTCTCTCATGCCAAAAACACTGAATTTACTGTGCAGTAGACAACTACTGGCAGCGGCCCATCAGGAAACGTATTGTTTCTCTGTCGCTTGCCATGAGTCTTTTTTGCCCGTACTTTCCGTCGTATTCTTTCTCCTGATCGGTTCTTCTAGTTTGGAGTTCTGTTCATTTGCAGTCTGTTTTTGCTCGACCAGTTTGTTATCGGCTATCCGTTGCTGCGCTCTATTGGGCTGCCAATCAATTTGGCCGTTGTGCTGCTCGACTGGCGGTTCAAGTTTTTGCCGTAGTTGGCTTGGGGCTTCGGCCCCTATTTTTGCGATCTGTATTTTTTTTCAGAACGCGACTCTCCCCTGGAGAGGCGGTTTCCCTACGTGAAGGCCTCGCCAAAGCCTTTCCAATCGACCTCCATCCAGCCATGCCGGACTCTTCTGGGTTTATCCGCTTACTAAAAGGCTCCGCCAAAACGCCGCGTACCGCCGCGCAAAAAAAACGGCTATTAAATAAACGTCAGCCGAGCTGTGGTAATCTCGTTCAACGACAATAGTAGATATGCTCATCCCTTGAATTAGAGCAGTTAGCCGATCGCAGGCACCAAATCCATCAGCTCCTGTCCTTCGTATCGAAAAGCCATCAGTAAGCCCTCCCCAATTGCTTTCTGCAGTCTACCACTTCGCGCTGTCACCCCTTTGTAAGAGGCGAAGTTTATGCCGAAAAAATCCTGACGGATTCTAGCCCGCTGGGTTTTCAACAACCCTTTCCGGTCATTGGCGCGGCGGCTATCCCCGCGGCGCCAATGTCAACTGTCGCGCAATACAGGGGAAATTGAGGAATTAGCCTATGGTGATCCGTCTAGCAATGCTGAATCAAAAGCGTTTCGGCGTGTGGCGGCTCGGTTTGGTTTGGCGCTTTATCTTTACGAAAGAAGGTAGTGCGAGACAACGAACAATAATTGTCCGAAATCTTTTATGTATCAAGGATTTCTTAAAGTTCAGGAACAGAAATTTTATCAACAGGTTTTGCGTAAACGCGATCGATTATTTGTGCAGAGTTTCCGACCCATTTCGCTAATTG
>JBCDHF010000403.1:0-4287 GCA_038750375.1 Cyanobacteria bacterium P01_H01_bin.15 | reverse complement strand
CGGGTTTATTGTCTTTCACAATGGCATTCCAGTTACCAACTATTGGTACTTATCTCAACCGGAGCCGCTGAATCTAGATTGGGACGATCCTTGGTATTCTCGCTTTGAAAACCCCAATCTGAAACGTCCCCATCAATCTTCGGTGACTTCCTACGTCTACGTCGAACCCTACGAAGTGCGACATGAGATCGTGATTCGAGTTCAGGATTTAGCGCCTTGGCTGGACCGAAAAATTTCCCGAGACGCGATTTTAAAACCCACCGATCTCCAACAAATTCGAGAACAAGCCATTCAACTGTTTAGTGAACGTCCCCAGACCACCATTGATGGTGAAGATCCTGCCCCGATTGTGGATCAGCTCCAATTCCTCAAAGTTGATAGTCGCGGGATTTTCCAAGTCTTGCCTGAAGATCAACCCCAAGCCGCCGTATCCACTATTTTGGGCATTACCTTAGCGTTTCCGAACGAGAGGATTCCACAAAAAATAGAGATGGAATGGGACTTATTTAGCGATCGCATACAATCCATTGCAACGACCACCACCGATCCAGCAGGGCCATTCCCCTATACATTGACACCGGATGATAACGTTTTGGTGTGGGATAACTTCCTCAAAAAATACCAGCTGCCTACTGTAGAGTATTTGTCTGCGAAGAACCGTATCCGTATACCGGTTGTTACGCTGCTAGGACTTGCCGGCGCGATCGCAGCGGGTTTATGGCTATATCGTCAGCGTCAAAAACAGGCTTTTAAACCCTGGAATTATTTACCGTTAGTCGGTTGCTTAACGTTCGGGTTTTTAAGCTATCCCTTTACTCAAGTTGGACTGGGTGCTTCCAGCATATTGGTGAAACCGGTGTCCGAAACAGAAGCTGAGCTGATTTTTGCCCAGCTACTCCGCAATATTTATCGCGCGATGGACTTTCGCGAAGAAAGCGATATTTACGACAAATTAGCCGTCAGTCTCGACGGTGATTTACTGACTGAAGTCTATCTCCAAAATCAGCGATCACTGGCACTGGAAAATGAAGGCGGTGCGATCGCAAAAGTGGAAGATATCGAAATTTTAGAAGTTACGCGGGAAGACACCGGAGAGCGCCAAGGAGAACAGGCTTTCCGGACTCGCTGGACAGCATTTGGAACTGTTCAGCATTGGGGGCATCACCATCAACGTCTAAATCAATACGATGCGATTTTATCGTTGACACCGATTGATGGAGCGTGGAAGATTACCGACATTGAACTGTTGGAAGAATCTCGGTTGCAGTAATCAACTTTCTGACGATTGAGCAGTTCAAGGTAATGCTGAAAATTTCCCGACTAAGCTTTCAATATCCCCAAGACGAATTCAAGCTGGTGGTTCCATCGCTGCAAGTTAGTCCAGGCGAAACCTTAGCAATCATTGGACCTAGCGGCTGCGGAAAGACAACGCTACTGCATTTAATTGCAGGGATAAAATTACCTTCTAGCGGTGAGATTGAGTTTGAAGGACGCTTAATTACGAGCCTCACAGACGCTGACCGACGCCGTTTTCGCATCACGACCGTCGGGTTTATTTTTCAAGATTTTGAACTACTCGATTACCTCAATGTTTTGGACAATATCCTCCATCCTTATCGGCTAAATCCGGCGCTGAAATTGACGCCCAAAATTTGCGATCGCGCAATTTGCTTAGCCGAGCAATTAGGCATTGGCGATAAGCTGCGTAGACACATCAATCATCTTTCCCAAGGAGAACGACAACGGGTGGCGATTTGTCGGGCACTTCTACCTGAACCGAAATTGCTGTTAGCAGATGAGGCAACAGGAAATCTTGATCCGGCGAATAAATACAAAGTATTGGATAGTCTATTTGAATACGTTGAAAAGCAACCAGCCACCCTTGTGGCGGCTACTCACGACACTGAACTGTTATCTCACTTCGATCGCGTGATTGATTTCCGCAATTTTTCTCTTGCTCCGTCCCTGGAATAAATATCGTCAATGTACTGTAGCTTACAGGGACTTTTGGCAGTCCTATGGAGCTGTTTTCCCGAGTAAGCGGCACCAAGCGGTCGGGAAAGAAACAGGCAAAACCAGTCTCATCGAGCGTTTCAATTGCACGGTGCGTCAACGGGTTTCTCGACTAGTCCGCTAAACTCTCTCTTTTTCCAAAAAGATAGAAAATCATCTGGGCGTCATTTGGTTGTTTGTGCATCGTTACAATGCATCCTTGCATCCCTAGGACTATACGTTTTCAGTTCTCCAGGAACCAGAAATTAGCGCTCCCACAAGGCTTTATTCCGTTTCTGGGTCGTCCGGTGCCAACTGGCGCTCGATAGTCTCGATCGCAGCGGTAGTCGCGGCTAGTCGCGTTTCGAGACTATCCCGCATAGCCTTGAGCATTTCTAGCTTGAATCGCTGAAAATCTTTGTGAGAAAGGGGATGAGCTGTCTTGTCGTTTGGATTACAAAAAGGAAAAAACATTGACTGAAGCCTGAATAACAATCTTTTCAAACTAAATGATGTGCGTGAGTCAGTAAAATATCAGCTCACACAGAGCCTTTTGCCCCGAGATTGTCACCTTCCCTCTCTATTCTTCTAAATATGGAAAGTAACAGATGCCAGGGCATTGACTTAATGCCCTTTCTTCCACCAAAAATTATCCCTGAGGTAAGGACCATGACCACTGCAAATCCCTGCTCTTTTCAAAAACGTGCTGTTGCCGCGACTCTGGCCGCCGCTGTCACCTTTGTGTTCGGTTATGGTCTAACTCGATTGCCCCTCAGAACCACCGCTGAAACTCTTCCCAGCGACGCAGAAGTTTATCTTCTGTCCGGTGATGGCCAAGTATAGGCTTACGATTCCATTTTCTCTCATTGATTCAGAAGCTCAATTAAAAAGAGAAGACTAAAGCCATGATGATTCAAAATACTTTGAGAACGGAATCAATACGACTGCCCAATGATATTTGGCAGGATCATTCGGGCTACTGGCAGTCCACCTTCATTCGAGAAAATCTAATGTCTCTGGGTCATGCCACTTGGTGGGGTTACATGGCTCGGGGACGTGGTCTGTTGGTCTGTGATGTAGAGATTCTCGAACGCGCATCGATGAATTGGGGGCGCGATTTGGTGCAACATCAGGCTCGCTACATCCCGGCTGTAGAGATGCCTGACTATCTGAAAGCACAGCACTTGGAGGCAGATGATGTCGCCCGTCTGATGGATATTGTGGAGACATACCGTCCTGATGGAGAACTACTCACTGCGATCTCTGGAGAAGGCTCTGTAGAAATCTACTGGCTGCAAAACCTGACTCTCTCTCCTCCTGACTGCTACCAACAGGTATGCAACCGCTGGAACGAGTTTAACCTGGAACACAGATGAGAAAAGAGATGTGGTGATGTTGAGTAAGCCTGAGCAGGTCTCAGACAGAGCCACCGATTCTGTTGTAGATTTTCCACAAATTGACGCCCATATTTATTGCATTTATGATTTTGCTTGCGATTGTGATAGAAACCGTTGTTGACGATTTTGCTGGAATAGCGGCGGGGGCAACTGAGTTTAGGGATGGGAGCCTCTAGTTTCTCTGTTTCTTTTCTCTATCCTTACATCCCTAGGACCACCAAAATTTGCGTCACTCTTGATGGTGCGTACTTGGATGCCGCTCCCATAAACAGGTGTAGGTGTACATAGTCCCCATCCGTTTTTATTTCCTCCAGCTCGAACCAGTAACATTCTCCTATTTCCTTGAATACCCCCTTCAAATATTCACATCACTCCTCTAAATCCAATAGCCCTCGCCAACCCTTTCCACAGAACACCAGATTGTAGAGGATTGGCTACACGCAATGATTCACTCTTAGGAATTTCATCGCCTACTCTTTGGTTCCTGTGTGTGGAACTCTTGTCAGAACCAAAAAAAGAATGAATTTAGTCGATTTCAGCCTCGAAAAAATTGGTTCGTGCAAGAGGTCTTATCAAGAAATAGTAGAAGTTGACAAAAGAATCTGTTCTCCTCTATCCGTTTGCCACGCTGGGACCTGGTGAAGGAAATTCGGAAACTCCGGCTCCATTCGAAAATCGCGATGATAAACCGCCGTCGCTGCACCAGAAATGGGCGGAACAATCCAACTCCATTCTGCACTTACGCTTCTGCCGGCATTCTCTTCACGCTCATAAAAGCGCACAAAACTATCGGCGGCAGCGTGATGATCTGTTATGCGGACTCCGTCATTTTCATAAGACCATAGCACCGCTTCATTTATAACGATAAGTGCATGATCCTTCCACAGCTTTGTCCGAT
>JBCDHF010000402.1:0-4292 GCA_038750375.1 Cyanobacteria bacterium P01_H01_bin.15 | reverse complement strand
CACTTGCTCCACCGACAAATCGCCAAAGCCCTTGAGAGAAAGCCCCAACTCCTGCGCGATCGCTTTTAGTCCGGCGCGGGCCATGACATAGGCCACCCCTAACGCCACCACTCGATAAGGGCCGTCATCTTCGCCCTCGGGCAGATCAAAGGGACAGGTTTCACGGGGAATGTAAATCGCGCTGCCATTCTCAGTCACAAACGGCGTTGTCAGCCCGATTTGCTGAATCAGCGTTTCCACTTCGGCTCGCGTTTTACTGGTGACGGGAATAACGGGAACGCCTTGCTGTTTTAGGGTTTCCAGGACCGGCAAAGCCGCCTCGTAGGCATAACTTTCGCCGTTAAGTAAGGTGCCATCGAGATCTGTAAAGAGAATGAGCGCCGTCATCGTTCAACCCCAGTCCTCAAATATCGCCCTTATCATCTCAGGAACGTTTAATAGTCGCGCCCTCCTATGGCAAAACCGTTGCAGAACTCCACAGTTTGACGTTGACGTAGCCCAGATAGAGAGTCCAGTGCCTGGGCTGAATGAGCCTGACGCCGTTGAATTATTTGGCTACTCAGAAAAATCTTGGTATTTTCAATGAAATAACGCAATCCCATAGAGCGATCGCGGTCTCGATTCACTGATTCCCCTTGATTTGGCTGCCGTATGACTTTCGCGCAGGATATCTTTATCAGCTTCACCCATATTGATAACCAGTCGTTAGACCCCGACGAAAAAGGCTGGATATCGACCTTTCACAGAGCCTTGGAGATTCAGCTATCGCAATTACTGCCCAGAGACCCTAAGGTTTGGCGAGATCGTAAACTGCAAGGCAACGATTATCTCGACGAAACCATTTTCGGTACTCTCACCCAATCCGCCCTCCTGTTGTCGGTGCTGTCGCCGCGCTATCTGGAATCGGAATGGTGCATGGCCGAACTGCAACGCTTTTGCCAGGAGGCCAACCAAACCGGCGGCTTGGGGGTTGGTGATACCAAAGCTCGCCTCTTCAAAGTGGTTAAAACCTATCTCCCCCGAGATCAGCACCCCGCCGAACTTTCAAATTTGCGTGGGTATGAGTTTTTTGACTTTGATGATGCAGGACGGCCCAAAGAATTTAACCCGATCTTTGGCCCAGAGCGGAAACAAAAGTTTTATGCCAGGTTGGAGGACCTAGCTCGTGATATTCACCAAACACTAGAGATTTTAGAGGCCCAACAGGGACGCGTGCCCTCCCAGGCCACCCTCCCAGCGCCCCTCGCAGATCGCAAGGTGATTTATCTGGCGGTCACAACCCCGGAGTTGCAGGACGATCGCGATCGCATCCGCCGGGAGTTAGAACAGGCGGGCCATCAAGTTTTACCGGAGCAGCCCTTACCCAGTGAACCAGGAGCCTTTACGCAGACGGTATGTGAAGCACTGACCCGCGCCCATCTGTCGGTGCATTTGCTCAGTCCCTACCCGAGTCAGCCTCCAGCCGGTCAGTCGCCGACTCAGGAACAGATTTATCGCCAATTGGTCACGGCGCGCACGCGAGATCAGGTGACCCTGGCGGAACAATGCGGGCAAGGGCGATCCGATTTTTCGCGGGTGCTGTGGTTGCCCCCAGATACCGGCGCAGCCACCTCAGACGATTTTGTGACTGAGCTGCAGAGCGATCCCGATTTCATTCGCACCAATCTGGAAGCGTTGAAAGACATCATCCATACTCGCTTGACTCAGCCTGCTGCCCCACTTGTCGAGCCGTCTACCGATGGGCGTGTACAGGTTTATTTGGACTGCGATGAGCGCGATTTAGACAACCCAGCGATCGATCCCTTATTCGAGTGGCTCGATCAGCATTTTCAGGTGGTTTTGCCAGATTATGAACAGGGCACCTTGAGTCGCTCAGAAGCGTTGCTCCAGCAGTGCGAGGCAGTGCTAATTTATTACGGTGAGGCCAGTGCCCTGTGGCTCAAGCGCCGCCTCAATGCCTTGAAAAAGACATTATATGGGCGACCAAAACCGTTGCTGGCGAAAGCCGTGTATGTGGCGGACCCGGGTAAGCAAAAGTTTTCTGATCCGGAGGTATTGATGATTCCCGGTTATCAGGGCTTTCAGCCCACGCTACTGGAAGAGTTTTTGGCCTCGTTAGGCACTACAGGAGGACAGGCGTAATCATGGTTGTCACCCCTAATCGCACGAACCCGTTTCCCGGTTTACGGCCCTTTGAGCTGGATGAAGAACATCTGTTTTTTGGTC
Source organism: Cyanobacteria bacterium P01_H01_bin.15 (assembly GCA_038750375.1). GTDB lineage: Bacteria > Cyanobacteriota > Cyanobacteriia > Cyanobacteriales > JAAUTE01 > JAAUTE01. Next base: position 2,066 of record JBCDHF010000402.1, on the reverse strand, counting down.
GCGAAGGGCAGTCCGACGAGTTAATCCGTCGTCTTCACCGCACCCGCTTTTTGGGAGTAGTAGGCACCTCAGGCAGTGGCAAGTCCTCCCTGGTGCGGGCGGGGTTGCTGCCCTCGCTTTACAGCGGCTTTTTGCCGGGGGCCAGCTCCAGTTGGCGCATTGCCGTGATGCGGCCTGGCAGTGCCCCTATTCACAATTTGGCTGACAAACTGAATGACTCGGAAGTCTTAGGGGCGGAAACCACTGACGACGAAGCCATTATTCGCCTGGCGCTCATGGAGAGTACCCTGCGGCGGGGCAGCTTAGGCCTGGTGGAGGTCACCCAGCAAGCCCGTCTGGCCCCAGCCGAAAACCTGCTAGTGGTCGTCGACCAGTTTGAGGAACTGTTTCGCTATAAGGCCCAGGCTGAGACCACCGGGCAGGGCTTGGCGGCAGAAGAGGAAGCAGCGGCCTTTGTAAAGCTATTGCTGGCGGCGGTGAAGCAGCAGACGGTACCGATTTTTGTGGTGCTGACCATGCGATCGGACTTTTTGGGGGACTGCGCCCAGTTTCGCGACCTGCCGGAAACCCTGAACGATAGCCAGTACCTGATTCCTCGATTGACGCGGGAGCAGTTGCGGCGGGCGATTGAGGGGCCGGTAGCAGTGGGGGGCGCGACCATCACGCCACGTTTGGTGAATAAGCTGTTGAACGACACCGGGGACAACCCCGACCAGTTGCCGATTTTGCAGCATGCCCTGATGCGGACGTGGGACTACTGGGAAGATCAGCAGATTCCAGATGCACCGCTGGATCTGGATCACTATGAAGCGATCGGTGGCATGGCCCAAGCTCTCTCTCGCCATGCAGATCAGATCTATGCGGGATTGCCGAATGACCGCGCCCGCGATTTAGCGGAAACCCTCTTCCGTTGCCTGACGGATCGCGGGGCCGATAACCGGGAAATTCGCCGTCCAACCCAGCTCCGAGAAATTTGTGCGGTGGCGCATGCGGAATCAGCCGAAGTAATCGGCGTGATTGAAGCGTTTCGGGGACCCCGGCGATCGTTTTTAATGCCGCCGCCTTCAGTAGAGTTGCACGAAAGCTCCGTGATTGATATCTCCCATGAGAGCCTGATGCGGAACTGGCAGCGGCTTAAGGGGTGGGTTGAGCAAGAGGTGCAGTCGGCCAATATTTACCGACGGCTGGCGGAAACGGCATCAATGCATGAGCAGAGTCAGGCTGGATATTTACGCGATCCAGAATTGACCATTGCCCTGAACTGGGATGCCGAAACGCAACTGACCCAGGCTTGGGCAGAACGCTATGCATCCAACTTTGAGCAAGCCATGGCGTTCTTGTCGGCAAGTGCCGATGCGCAAGAGCGCGAAGTCACAGAACGCGAACAGACCCGGAAACGGGAAATCAACCGCCTGCGAGGGTTTCTCGCCGTTTTTGCTGGACTGTCGATTTTGGCTGGGAGCACAGCGGTTTATGCGTTTTATCAGCAACAAGAAGCTCGGATTCAGACTCTGAAAGCGGAAGAACAGGGACGAGAAGCAGAACAACAAAAAGCAGTGGCAGACCGCCGTCGAGAAGAAGCAGAATGGCAGAGACAAGAAGCTGAGCGGCTGAGGGACGAAGCGGAAGTTGCTAAGGAAGATGCCCTTGAGCAGCGGGAGGAAGCCGAAACAGCCCGGCTAGCCGAAGCCAAACAGCGTCAACAAGCACAAACTGCTCGGCAGAGAGCTGAGGCTGGAGAAGCTGAAGCTCAGCGGCAAGCTAAGATTGCCCGGTCACAGACTATGCGTGCTGAAGAAAACGCTGCCGAGGCAACTGCTGCCACCCAAGAAGCCGAGAGAGAAAAACGCCGGGCTGAGATTCAATCAAGCCTTTTGTTTACTGAGAACCTACTCGGCTCTGGCTTAGATTTCAGAGCCTTATTGAGTGCACTGAACTTAGGTCGAGTAATTGCTCAAATTGATAGAGCGACTAACGCAGTTACTGCTACTAGAAGCCTAGATTCTGTCGATGGCGAGGTTTACTTATCTAATCTGCTCCAACCGAGTTTACGTATGCAAATAGTG
>JBCDHF010000401.1:0-4341 GCA_038750375.1 Cyanobacteria bacterium P01_H01_bin.15 | reverse complement strand
GAATTGGTTGACAGTCCGGCCACCTCAAGGTCGAGGGACGCTTGGTTTGCCAAAGCCACCTCTGGCACCAGTAAACTGTCGGGCAATTGAGCCAAAAGTTCGCGCAATTTCATATCGGCAGTTCCTCGCAACCTGAATGATGCCTATTGTCGCCTAAGTTAGACCGTATATTTCTGTAGCAGCCGGGCCACCTGAGCCACCGAAGCCCGGGGCGAAAATCGCGGCAGGGCTTTTTCTATCACCCCATCACCCTGGACAATCACCTGGCACAGCACCGGAATTTCGTATTGATACGCCTGAAACCAGTCGGGGCGCGTGGTGATATTACGAATTTCCAAATCAAAGGCCGGTTGATCGATTTGCGTCAATTTTTCCTCAAGCCCTTCGCATAAATGACATCCCGGTTTGCTATAGAGCACTAGCTGCATAGTTAATTCAAATCGTTCAAAGACTCACTGGCTTTTTAGTGTATGCCCATGAAGACCAGCTCACCCCAGCAAGCTGCTGCAGGCACATCAAAAATAGCTGGGCGTTAGGCATACCGCTGCACGCCCGGTCTCTATGCCAGTCGGGTCTTAAAAAGTTTCTGTCCCAATCCTCTGGGCTTTTTGACTTCACCGGGTTAAGTTCTAACTAGCCTGTTACATTTTGTTGAGTCTCGGCCCTTTGCCACAGCTTAATCTGTTGATTCGGAAACCCGACCTGTCTATGAGGATTTAATTACGCATATCCCGACCGGATTATGTGTGTTTATAAGGTAGGATTAGGTGTATAAAAAGGAGAAATCCGCTCCAGCAGTTAATTAGCGGAAAAAAACTATGGTTCAATGCATGGCATCTCCCGTCAGAGCAACCGCTCTTAGCCAAGATGACTTGGCCCGGCTCAACCGTCGCTTTGAGACCGCGGAACCTTTAGATATCTTGACCTGGTGCGTTGAGAATCTTCCTCAGGGGTTGGCCCAAACCAGCGCGTTTAGCATTTTGGCCGTTACAGATATGCTCTATCGCGAATTGAGCCATTCAGTGCCCGTAATCTTTTTAGATACGCTGCATCACTTCCCAGAAACGCTAGAGACCGTTGAGCGCGCTCGCCGAGTATACGATTTAGATTTGCACGTATATCGGGCCAAAGGCGTTAACAGTCGAGCAGCGTTTGCGGCTTGCTATGGCGATCGCCTCTGGGAGAGCGACGTTGACCGATTTCACTATCTGACCAAAGTTGAACCGCTTCAGAGAGCGCTGACAAACGTTGATGTAGCCGCCTGGGTAACAGGACGCCGGCGCGATCAGTCTGCAACGCGTCGCTATATGCCCATTTTTGAGGCCGATCAAGAGGGTCGGATCAAAATCAACCCATTGGCAAACTGGACACGTAAAGAGCTGTGGCGCTATGTCTACAACCACAGCGTTATCTACAATCCCTTGCACGATCAGGGCTATACCAGCATCGGCGATCAGCCCCTAACAACGCCCGTCCAGCCCGGCGAAGACGAGCGGGCAGGCCGCTGGCGCGGCACCATCAAAACCGAATGTGGTATTCACGTTTAGGCATTAAGCAACTGGTCGCTTCAACGGTGCGATTAAATCGATTCTGCGATCGCAGCAGCAGAAACCAGGCATAGCAGCAGCACTAAGGCTCGATAAAAGAAATGGGCCATAAGCGCATCTAAAAAGGTCATCAAAAATCCAAAATTGAGCGCCAGAGCGACCAGGTAAACAAGCGTACAGGCTGCAATAGTCAGCAGAAAATACTTTGTCGCTTGAGCAGCGAGCCAGAGTAATCGATGGTGACGAGGGCGCTGTTGTCTCATTGATGCTTCCTCCCAGTAGTCAACGGCCTGACCAGTAATGTCAGCCCCTCTCGACCCAGCACCTCAACTAAATCGCCGGGGTGTAACGAAATAGAGTTGTGGGTTGCCAGACGGGCGGGCCAATAGGTGCCCTGGAAATAAACCCGTCCTGGATAAAGAGGCTTGATGGCGCATTCCACTACAGCGCGACCTTGGAACGGGGAGAGTTCAGTCTGTTGCAAAAAGGTAGTTAGGCTCATGGGGCAGTCCTTGTCAGGGGTTTATGGAGCCTAGTTTGCCGAGATGGAGCCTGGATAACGAGGAAAGTTGGGTAGCTCAAGCGAAAGTTGGCAGAAATTTTGGGTGAAATCTGACAGCCCTTTGACAACTAAGGTTTCATGTTTCGGACAGCGCCCGGAAAGATCGCTTACCATCGAGGCAACCGGTGGAAACTTTCCCTTAAGTTTCTAGTTTTCCTAAGTCGTCTGCCCCCACCTGAGTCATGGCCAATCGTCAACGCGGCGTTGTACTAACCGATCGCGGTTTAGAGAGATTAGAGGAAGCGATCGCATCAGCCCAAGAAGCAGAAAAATACGGTAAACGCTTTACCCAGGCAGAACTCGAAGAACGCGCAGGCATTAGCCGCAAGACGATTAAGAAGATACGCGATCGCACCACAACCGTCGATAGCACCTCAGTGCAAGCCCTATTTGAAGTCTTTGGCCTAGAGCTTGAAACCGCTGACTACGGCCTCCCTGAGCTAGATTATTCACCCGTCACCGAGACGCTAACTCCTTCTAAAGAAACCCGCCCAGACCCCAAAATCGACTGGGGCGAGAAGCCTGATACAGCTATCTTCTTTGGGCGAACCGAGGAATTAGTCACCTTACATCAGTGGATAATGGCGGATCAGTGCCGACTGGTCACGCTACTGGGCATGGGCGGCATCGGCAAAACGTCTCTGGCAGCAAAGCTGGCGGATCAGATTTATCAGCAGTTTGACTATGTGATTTGGCGCAGTTTGCGAGAAGCGCCGCCGCTAGATGAGATTTTGGTGCGGCTGATTCAGTTTCTCTCAGATCAGCAGGAAACAGAAATCAATTTGCCGGCGCGCCTGGGCGAACGCATTATTCGCCTGCTGCACTATTTGCGGGAGCACCGTTGCTTGCTAGTGCTGGACAACTTGGAGTCAATTTTGCAGGCGGAATCGACGGGGCAGTTTCGCGATGGGTATGAAGGCTATGGCGAGCTGATTCGCCGTATTGGAGAAGCAGAGCATCAGAGCTGCCTGCTGTTGACGAGTCGAGAATGTCCCCGTGAACTCGCGCCCATGGCGGGAGAGCGATTGCCAGTGCGTCTTTGGTCTGTAACTGGCATTGACGCTACTGCGGGACAGGAAATTTTGAAAGCGAAGGGACTGGACTTAGCTGCCGCTAATACTCAAGGCCAAGAACTAATTCGTCGCTACAGCGGCAATCCCCAAGCCTTACATCTGGTAGCGACAGCCATTCAGCGAGAGTTCTTGGGCGATGTGGATGACTTTTTGGAAGAGGAAGGTGCTGCGGTTGAGGATGTACGCACTCTGCTCGACCAGCACCTGACTCGCTTGGCTCCGCTGGAGCGCTCTATTTTGTTTTGGCTGGCGATTAATCGCGAACCTGTGGGTATGGATGAGTTGATGGAAGACTTATTACCGCCGGTGACAAAGCGGGAAGTGCGGAGTGCGTTGAGGGGACTGACTGACCGTTACTTGATAGAAACAGTGGGTAAGCAGTTCACCTTGCAAAACGTGATTATGGAGTTTGTTACTGATCGTTTTGTCGAAAAAGTCAGTCAAGAGTTGCAAGCACAAAGCTTTGATCTATTTCACACCCATGCACTGATCAAAGCAACAGCTAAAGATTACGTGCGAGCAACGCAACTGCGCTTCGTTCTGAAACCAGTTGCTCTACATATGGATAATTTAGAGCAGCCAATAAACTCATCTATGCAAACTATTCGTTTGCAATCTTGCTTAGAAAAAGGTTATGCAGCCGGAAATCTGCTGAACTTATATTGTCAGTTTCGATTCAAAGAAATCTGCCAAGTCAGCTTTTCTCAATTGACTATCAGACAAGCGTATCTAGAGGGAATGCACCTACATTCTCTTGCTCTAAACGATACTCTATGGGTCAGGCCAAGGCTGACTTATCCATTTGGATCAGTTAATTCAGTGAAATTTAGCCCAGATGGAGAATGGCTGGCAACTGGTAGTGGAGATAGCATCGTTAGACTGTGGCAGGTGAGTGCAGGGGAATGCTGTCAAACATTAGCAGGGCATAGTGCTTTAGTTAGATCGGTAGTTTTCAGTCCTGATGGAAAACTGTTAGCAACTAGTAGTGGAGATGCTACTATCCGGCTATGGCAAGTCAATGTTGGTAAACATATTCAGACGTTGACTGGACATACCTCTTCAGTGAACTCAGTAGCTTTTAGTCCTGATGGGGAATGGCTGGCAACTGGTAGTGATGATGCTACCATCCGGCTATGGCAAGTAGGTACAGGGAACTGCT
>JBCDHF010000400.1:0-4343 GCA_038750375.1 Cyanobacteria bacterium P01_H01_bin.15 | reverse complement strand
TATCGGTTGGATGGTGCTGGATATGGAGAAAGCGAAAGCGACCTGGAATTGGGTACCGGATACCGACCTTGCCAGTATACTGACGGAGATAGAAAATTTTGCATGCGCGCAGCCTCGGTGGTTGGCTCTTTCTTCGAAGTAATTTTCTAAGGAGATTATAGGGATAAGTAGCTGCCGTATAAATAGTCGTTTCATCATGCTTCGGAAGTATCGGGATCAAGAGAAGCAATTTCCCACTTGCAGCTGACACTGGATTTCGACTCTGATGTTTTGCGGCTTAACTGAGATGTATAATGGTAGGCGACCCCACAGCACAGGTTCGGTCTCTTAGGGGAACTGGGCCGAAGAGGGGCCGTAAAAGGGGCGGGTTCACTAGATGAGAAGCCTAGTTTGTAAAGCGTATTGAGTTCAGTATATTTTGATAAGAAAGCATTCCTTGTTGTTGATGGTGTCGAACGAGAGATAAACGCAGTTTTCGAATCGGTAACAGACTTATGATGGTGGTTTTGACGTCTCGCCGCACAGCTTCGTCGTACCTTGAATGGACTGTCGACAAAAGCGCTGTCACGAGACACACCCGGAGTTGTTTACGCATCCGTTGAGGCGAAATTCACTTTTTTGTAAGTTCACAGGTCTGTAGAGGGCTTGCATCACACTGAGTTGAGATTGTATCGAGCAAGGTCGATCCAACGACGAGCTTTCTCGGCATGCCAAGGTCATCTGTCATGATATGAGCACGATTTCCGTCATAATTCCTGCATATAATCGGCAAGAAGTGATCCGCTCGACGCTGAATAGCTTGTTGGATCAGACTTATCCAGCTAAAGAGATTATCGTCGTAGATGACGGATCCAAGGATGATACCGCAGAGGTAGCTCGCTCGTTTGGTTCTCTCGTCACTGTAGTTAGACAAGAAAATGCTGGGCCAGCGGCAGCCAGGAACACCGGCTTTCGCGCTTCAACTGGAGAGTTTATTCATTATTTCGACAGCGATGATATCGCATCCTCTACTAAGCATGAAGTTCAGCTCGGAGCCTTGCAGATGTCGAATGCTGACATCGCTTACTCACCGTGGATCAAGGGGATTATCAGTGACGGTATCTTCACTTCAGGCGGCATTGAGTTACAGGCGCGAGGCATACCAAAACACGAGGAGCTCTTAAGAGCACTACTCACCCATTGGTCGATCGTACCCCAGGCTTGTCTCTTTCGGCGCTCGATAATTGATAGAGTAAATGGATTTCCTGAGGATCTATTTTGTGGTGAAGACCAGATGATGTTCTTGAGGTGCCTGATAGCTGGCGCTAAGGTGGTACACACTCCTGATGCGCACTTGCTATACAGAACGAACAACGCGGGCAAGATCACTGATCCGACGAAAGGTAAAGCTCTACAAGTAACGGAGTGGGCGCGATTTCTTGCGATGGCACGCTCTGACTGTCTTGCACATGGAATTGATCCCTCTATTTGGATGGGTTACCGGCGCCGAGTCTGGGAAAGCCTAGACGATTTGAAACGTTATGAGGTTGAGAATGCGGATCTTATAAAGCAGTTGAATGAAGCTCTATCGATAGCACACTTCACTTTTTTGTATGGACTAGTGAGAGCATTTGATAGAAAAATTCGCGGGATTAAGAGCCGATTGTTTGGATTTCGCGAGCATCCTTATTTTTATGCCAAGCGAATACCAAGAGAAGCGCGTTTACTTTGAGAATACTAATTGCCGAGGAGGCGCTGCAGGAGGGAGACGGCCACTGGCCAGCATACATTAGTTGTATTGCGAAGGGGTTAAGAGCACATGCAGATCACGTTGATGTTATCACTCATTGCGGAGCAAGCGATGAACTAATTAGCAGGGTTGGAGGCACGCCATGGTTTAGTCGTAACTGTTGGAACGACAGCTCAAGCCAAGGTTTCTGGGGAGGGTTAAAACACAACGTGCTATTCTATAGAGAGTTGAAGAAGTGGATAAATAGGTCAGATAGTTATCAGTGGGTATGCTCATTAACTATGCGCATGCAGCATCTCATAGCCTTCACCTATTTGACCCTAATCCCCTCTCGCCGACCTACCCGTTACTTACTCTTGTTCGTTCAGGGCTTCTCTACATTTTTAGAGTCAACGGGCAAAACAACATTTTCTCTAACACCGTCTAATGTGGTTGCAAAGTTGTGTTTTTTAATTATGCGCAAAGCCATTAGGTCAGGCCGGGTTGTAATCGCAGCCGAGACTCAGTCAATGTGTGCTGAGTTGGAGGAGTTTACAGGGTCTCCAGTTACACTTTTCCCTCATCCGATTCCGGCACAGGATTTTCCGAAAATTACAAGATCAATTACAAGCGCACCGAAATTCATAGATATCGTAGCGCCGGGTTTAGCTCGCTATGAGAAAGGGAGCGATTTACTTCAAGGAGCGATCTACACAATTCTGGGTGACTCGCATCTTCGTGATCTTAAATTCCATATTCAGTGGCGCAAAGCTTTTGAAAATCGACATGGCTCAATAATCGAACTATCACCCGAACTCGCTAGCCATCCGCGGGTAGACAATGTAGCGCGCTCGTTGGTGGGTTCAGATTATTATCAGTTCTTGAACCAGGCTGACTTCGTAGTTCTACCCTATCGAAAATCGAGCTATCACAATAGATTGTCTCGAGTGGCCATAGAGGCAGCTTCAATGGGTATCCCCTTTGTTTATAGCAAGGGCACATGGATGGAAAGTCTGGATAGCATGACAGGGGCTGGAATCAGCATAGAGCGAGAAACCCAACACGACCTTGTAGAGGCAATCAGGTTGGCGGTTCTCAATTTAGCCGAGTTGAAGCGTCGAGCTTATGAAAGCAAAGAAGCGGTGGCTGATTACTTCTCCGCAGCACGATTTCGAGATTCTCTTCCTGAGTAAGGACCTTCTCTACTTCTGCGCAGCTTCCAAGGGCGGGATTGCAGACTATGCGCACTACCAATGCGATGCGCTAGCCGCGGCTGGTGTCAGCGTGGTGATGCTTTGCCCGTTAGACTATCCGTACGCGTCAGATAAATACCAGCAGATAAGAAGTCTGCGAAGGCGAAGACAGTCGAGAAAATATCGAACGATAAATCAATTATCTACAGGCTGGGCCATCCTGTCGGATATCTTGGTTCTGAACCAAGTCATAATGAAGTCTTCATGTAGTAAAGTAATTTTTGCTACCTATTTTGAATATTTGGCTCCTTTTTGGGCTTGGAGCTTACGCAGGCATAGTCGAGCAGGCGTTAGTTTTGCCGCCATTTTGCATGATCCAGTTAGAGACTACGTTGTAGGCCCGTTTTGGTGGCATCGCCTATCCATCCGTCAGGCATACTCCTTTCTAGATGTCGTTTTCTCGCACTCTGAAATAGAATTGCCATCGCAGAAAATAAGCTCTCCCCCAGCTACTTATACGCTCCCTCATGGCCCTTACCCGACTATCCGACCTTCGGAGCGCGCGGAACAGTTTAGAACTAGGCTTGGAATACCTGGTCAGGCAAAGCTGCTGCTGAGTTTTGGCCACCTACGAGACAATAAGAATTTGGATCTTGTCATACAGGCAATGAAAGACGTGCCCGATGCACATCTGCTGGTTGCGGGCAGCGAAGCTCCAATAGGGCAGTTGCCTTCGAGTGGGTACAAGCAAATGGCTGCGGGAGTCGGTGTGGCCTCTAGATGTCACTGGCTCATTGGGTATCAGGATAATACAGCTCTTGCAAATTGCTTCAGCTGCTCAGATATCGTCTTAGTGACTTACGCATCAAGTTTCAAAAGCGCAAGCGGCGTTCTTTCTGTCGCCGCCAGCTACGAGCGACCTATCCTCGCTTCTTGCGGCGGTGGCCCTTTAGAAGATGCACTGCGCCACTATGATATTGGTAAACTAATCTCACCAGAGAGTGTCACAGACATCATCCATGGTCTACTAAGTCTAACGGAGAGAGGGGACTATCATTACGAGTGGGAGGCGTATCGACGCGATAACAGCTGGGAGAAAAACGCTTCGATTTGTCACTCGACGTTTATCGCCAATTGAAACAAGTAACGCACCCTGTATCAGCACGTTGAATCTAGAGCAGTTGCTTTAGTAACCAATTAGCGAGCGTAGAAGTCTGAAAACTGCTTTTACTTTTTATAATTTTCGCGGGCGAGGGGAGTGTGACAGATGACCTTAATCACTCCCTAATAGTCTCGAGCCCTGCTGGTGTACTCAATCTGAATAAAAATGCCCTGCATGAGTTACACCTTAAAGAGTAGAGGCCGACTTTGTGAATATTGAATATATGCACCGTTTGAAGTAGTGGAAAGCAATCCATTTAGCACCACGAGCAGAACTCGCT
>JBCDHF010000399.1:0-4359 GCA_038750375.1 Cyanobacteria bacterium P01_H01_bin.15 | reverse complement strand
TCTCCTGCTGAAGGGCGATTGATTTCTGGCAAGCCTGAAGCCCAACTGCAAATTCATGACGGGATAGTGGACGATCCCGAACCCAAAATTCTGGTGGGTATTGATTTAGGCAGGCGTACTCTTCTGCTAGCGATCGCAATGCCGACCAGGCCCAATGGGTTGGCGACACATCATGCAAAGTAGCGACTGGAACCCACGGCTCGGGCTGTTCCAGAGAAGTGTTTAATGCCATAACAGGCATCCCCGCCTCCTGAATAGCAGTCCCTTGGGCGAGGGGCGGAGACGGCCCATATATCCCACATCCGCCCAAACCGATCAGCGCGGCGATCGCATAGCGTTGATGTCCTCTCATAGCAGCTCCAGAACTGCTGTCGCACAGTTTAAACAGCACTCAGAGACGATGAAGAGTAAAAATTCCGTTCACGCAAAATTTGTAGCAAATGAACATCGTCTTCTAACAAGCAGGCGTGACCACTAAGGGGCAAGATTAAACTCTGTGCTTGAGGAATTGATTGAGATAGGCGCTCTGCTTCCTCCACCGACGGCAATAGCCGATCAATAGCTCCCGCGATAACAAGGGTTGGGCAAAGAATCTGGGTCAGGAGCGAATCCGGCAATTCAAAATCCCGCAATAAGCTTAGCCGCCAAGCTGCAGTTTGAGCAGGCACCGACTGCATTGCAGCAAGCAACGCCCCCCGAATTTCCGGCGCAACGCGCGACCAAGCTACCAGCCAAGGCAATAAACCGACGCTGGAGCTGTTGTAAAACCACTCAGGAAGCCAAGAAATCCCAAAAGAGCCGACTCTTAACAACCAATGCCGACCGAAGGAAGATGCGGGATTAGACAACACCAGCCCACTGATCAGTTCGGGATGTCGCGCGGTTAATTTGAGCGCCAAACACCCCCCAAATGACTCCCCCAGCAAATAAATGGATCGTTCTGCGCGGTTGATTTCTTTTCGAATCAGACTGACGGTTTCTGCAACCAAGGATTTCCAACTGCTTTGATCCGTTGACGGAATTACTAAACAGCGAACGTCGAAAATCGTCGCTAATTCAGGAATCTGCTTCATTAAGAGCTGACCGGTCCCATCCAAACCCGGCAGAAAAATAAGCAATGGTAATTGGGATTGACGCCCTGCTGGCAGAAAAAAAGACAGGCGTTCGGAAGACCCTAGCATTGCCTAGGACCTCGGGAAAAGAAAAGAACTTGAAGCATTTTAAAATGTTTTTCTTAATAGTTGTAAATACTTAACGTTAACAATTCTCAGAACGGGAAACCGTTAGAGGCGTGCCGCAGGCCTCTAGCGGAGGCGGTTAGTTCTTAATCAATTCACTTCTTGTCGGAGTCATCAGAATCTGTCCCCACCATCGATTTGATTTCTGATAGACAATGCTTATTCAAAGCCAGAATCTCCGCTCGTGTGCTCAAACCTTCTGGATGCTTACAATTCAACCAATACGGGCACCCAATGCTAACTCGAACTTGATGGTAAATTACAGCTGGATGCAGTCCGGGTTGATCGAATAGAGGCTCTGTCGGATCAAAGTAGTGCAGTACCCGTAAAGGAAGGGCCTGATGGATCGATTCTTCAATGGCAGTAATCGCTACCGGCAAAACTGCCAGTTGAGGGACATCGACCCGCAGCGCCAAGTGAGCAAAGCTGCGGTTCATTTCTCCCGTCTCATCAGGACGCGTTGGCTTGACCATCGGTTGAGTCCCTTCCGGAAAAATGCCCACCCACTGTCCGCTCATGAGCAGTTGGTTCGCTTCCTGGAAAAACTTGCGTAGACGAATTTCCGGTTCAGCCAAAGGTAAACAGCCCAGTAACTCCACCATTTCCCGAAATCCAGGCATTTGCCCCATATAACGATGGCACGCGAAATGCACCGGCTGCCCCAGCGCCGAAATCAACAGCGGAGCATCCAAAAAGCTTCGATGATTGCTAATTACAATTACCGGTATGTGCTTTGGGGGGATCCGTTCGGGAAAACGGACTGAAACCTTTACTTGAAAGCCGCTGAGCAAGCATTCAGAGACTGACCTTGCAAGAAAATTGGCGGCAAAACTATCTTGAGCGAGCCCGTAAAACAATGATTCTATGTCTTTCAGAGAGAATTAGACTATTTGGTCGCGAGAAAACTGACAATAGCCGCAATTACAGGGCATAAAGCGATAATGCATTTATTTAGGCTGATTTTACTGATCCTGGATGCAGAGAAAATGCCAAGAATGCAAGCCAACATGTCTGTTCAAGCAAATAACTAAACAGTTGCTGCAAAAGAGAGTTTATCGAGCAAGTTGATGGATTTAAGATAGGATTCTTGGGGTTTTAAAATCCATTTTCACAAACAACATCAACATAAATTCTTTAGGTTTTAGGACGATTAATGGCTGATTCCGCCAACCAACACTTTGCACTTACCACTCCTCTTTACTATGTTAACGCCGCGCCTCACATCGGCAGCGCCTACACCACAATGGCAGCTGACGCGATCGCTAGATTTCAGAGGCTAAACGGACATTCGGTTCGGTTTATTACCGGTACCGATGAGCATGGCCAAAAAATTCAGCGCACAGCAGAAGATGCGGGCATTCCGCCACAAATCCACTGCGATCGCGTAGCGGATAGCTTTACCGAGCTGTGGCAGCACCTCAACATCACCTACGACCGTTTTAGTCGTACGACCAATCCTCGTCATCTCCCCATTGTGCGGGAATTTTTTCAACGGGTCTGGGAGCAGGGAGACATTTATAAAGACCAACAACGGGGTTGGTACTGCGTTGGCTGCGAAGAATTTAAAGAAGAGCGAGAGCTGCTAGACGACCATCGTTGCCCTCTGCACCCCAACAAACCCACCGAATGGCGAGATGAAGAGAACTACTTTTTTCGTCTGTCGAAATACCAAGCGCCCCTGGAAAAACTCTTTGCTGACAACCCAGATTTTGTCAAACCCGTCAGCCGTCGCAATGAAGTCCTCAGCTTCATTCAACGAGGACTCCGTGATTTTTCGATTTCCCGCGTGAGCCTGACCTGGGGGATTCCGCTCCCGGCCGATGAAAGCCACACGATATATGTGTGGTTTGATGCGCTCTTGGGCTACGTAACGGCCTTGCTCGAACCTGGTCAAGACCCCACCTTGGAAAATGCATTGGCTGACTGGTGGCCAATTAACCTACATCTTCTAGGTAAAGATATTCTGCGGTTCCATGCGATTTACTGGCCCGCCATGTTGCTATCAGCCCAACTTCCTCTGCCTCAACAGCTATTTGTGCATGGTTTTTTAACCAAAGACGGTCAAAAGATGGGCAAAAGCCTGGGCAATACCATCGATCCTGTGGCATTAATCGAGCAATATGGTGCTGATGCCGTGCGCTATTACTTTTTGAAAGAAATTGAATTTGGGCGGGATGGTGACTTTAGCGAAAGCCGTTTTATAACCGTTTTAAATGCCGATTTAGCAAACGATTTAGGCAACTTACTCAATCGCACGCTCGGCATGGCAAAAAAATATTGCGACTCACAAATCCCCGTGATTAATGTCGATGATATTCCAGAAAACCATCCCCTAAAATCTATCGGCTCTGGACTTTGCGGTCGTGTAAAAACGGCCTACAAAAACTGTGTAATTAATCGCGCCTGCCAAGAAAATTTAGAGCTGGTGCGCGCTTGCAATAAATATATTGACGATAGTGCGCCATGGTCCTTGTTTAAACAACAGAAACAAACCGAAGTAGAAATAGTTCTTTACACTGTACTGGAATCGTTACGTTTAGCCGCCTATCTCATGGCACCGGTTATTCCTCAGCTCAGTACAGCGGTCTATCAACAGCTGGGCCTGGACATCGATTTCAACGCTACTGGGGTTTCTACCCAGTGCCCACTGACAGTGCATGGCGTTTGGGGTTATTTACCTTCCGGTAAAAAGCTACGCAAAGCCCAACCCATTTTTGCCCGGATTGAGACAGAAACATAAGTGGTTCGGTATTTATCTCTGACGGAAAAGGGGAGGGAGTTGTTAACCTGAGAGAGCAGTTTACTTTCCAGACTGCTTAACTTTTTTAACAAAACCTTTTCAAAGCGCATTTAAAAAATCGGGACGAGGATTTCCCAACTCCCAAATAGAGGTTGAACATGTACGACAGGTACGAGACCGAATCGGTCTTTTCGCCGGAGCAAGTTTTAGAAAATCGAGGACGCGTTGCCATTTTTATTGATGGTTCCAATCTGTTTTATGCGGCTCTGCAATTAGGAGTTGAAATTGATTACACCAAGCTTTTGCGTCACTTAACGGGCAACTCCCGTCTGCTGCGCTCGTTTTTTTATATCGGATTCGATCGCAGTAACGAAAAGCAGC
>JBCDHF010000398.1:0-4373 GCA_038750375.1 Cyanobacteria bacterium P01_H01_bin.15 | reverse complement strand
CGGCATGAATTGTATCTATGACTGGTATTACTCTGGAACGGATGACGAGAGAAAAGAAAGAAGCAAAAACGTCACTTCGTGGTTTGAACGGCATCCTGAACAACGCGCAGGTGTTCTGCTTTACGTCTTGCTCAAAAAGAAGTGCGGGGAATAGATGATAAAACTGGCTGACCATTTTCAACGCGATGAAAGCGCCCGTCACTCTGACTGGTTGCGTCAGCAGCGTTGGTTTATCAAAGCCAAGAATCAAAACGAACAACGCGAGAAGCTGGAAGATAAAGCGGATGTTGAATTTGTAGCATTCGCTAGTGAGGCGATTGCTGCCAGCCAAGATCAGATATCAGAGTTTCAAGATCGGCTCGATAAGTATGATGCAGCTACAGTCGAAGCCATCATGCTGAATCAGCAAGAGTTGGACAAGGTCCAACAAAGCCTTGAGGCGATGCTTGCCAATGCTCATACGCTTGAGGACGGAAGGCGTGTTTTCAAGACAGAAGATGGAACTCAAGTTTTTGATGAATTCGGCGCTGAAATGTCTGAGGACGAAGTAGCGTTTGAATCAATCGCTCCCGATAAGCCGACTTGGGAGGAATTCCAGATTGAAATAGAATTGGAGCAGAGCCTCATCGTCGAGCAAAACCAGCTGTTGGAATTCCAGAACCAGCTTGATGATGTGAGGGAAATTTCTTCCAAAGATGGCACCACCGTTGATGAACTGAGTGAACTAGAAGCCGACCTGGAGGCCGCGATGCCGTCAAGCGTTTCGAAAATTCTTTCGCCAGAGAAGGCTGAAAACACAGTTTCAACGCTAGATGCAACTACACACACAAGCCCTGTTACTGATATGCAATCCGTACAAAAAGCCACCGAGCACTTTGCCCCAACGCCAATGTAGTGTGTACCGAATTCAGGATAATATCTTCGCGCCTTGCTGCGCGAATTATTTGTTCCTCGTTTTCGCGTCAAACGCATAAACCTCTCGGCGATGCCACCTCTGCTAGATGTGATAAGCATTTCCAACAAGCTGAGTTTAGCTAATTCACTATCACAAACCGATCACAACTAGAAATGTGCTTGCATATTGGCAGAATGGCCCGGTGTTCGATGGATGGAACGGGTTCTTTCGATTTTCAACCCAAACGGGCTCTTTGAAACGTTCTTTGTACGTAACAGCGAAAGAGCTTTCTTCTTTTTCTGCAGAAATATCTTTAGGGCTATTTTTGAAATTCGTAATTTCAAAGCACTTCTTTAAGAAAATTTTCATTCAGAATTATTCTTTTTTATTTAGATAATTCAATGATATTACAATAGGAATTGTAATTATACTAGCTATTATTTCATGAATACTAACATCATAACCAGAGAATCCAAATAATAGAAAAACCAGATGTGACAAGACTGTTGAAAATAACGGGGTCAGAAAGAACAGAAGACTAATTGTACTCTCAGTTTCTGAACTAGCGAACAATGATGATTGGAATAGGATTTTTGCAGGAAATGCTATGCAAAACGTACCGATGGCGGCCAAGAGAAGATAGTAGGCTTTGTTACTGGTTGCGTCGCTAAAAGCAATAACAGATCGCCAGACTTCAGAGCGATAATCTCCAACGAAAAACACCACAATGATGATGGTCGCAGTAACAACCCCAGCTACGATACCACTCAATACAGTTGCTGGAAAAATTTCAAACTTTTCGAAACTCTCTCGAAAGCAGGAGGCTGCCCAATAAAAGAATAGGGGAGTGAAAAGTGCTGCTAATACAGAAGTTGGGTTCCAACTTAGTTTGCCGAGCTCATGATCCCCAAAGAACAAAAAAAACAATGCAGGGAATATAAGAAGGAACCAAAACACCCAATAGAATTTTGGGAAAGATGGCGCTCTTGACGCGAAAACTTTTGATCTCATAAGAGCGACAAGCGGATACGTAAACGGGGAGATCGCAGCCAATATTGCAACTTGAGTGGTTTTTAAACCGGATTGTGCGACTATGTAGGAAATCAGACTTAAAATTCCAAATATGGAGTATTCAAGGATTGCCGGCCATCGATCCGGGTTGACTGAAAGCTGTCTCACCCCCTGTGAGACTTCCTTCTCCATCAGGAAAATCAACGTAAACAGCAGAGTTATGACTTCCGCGAATAACACCGCATCCATAATTGGATGAACCTTTTGGATGCCATCTTTGTCGCGCAATAGTTCGGTGTATAGAGGATTTGTGAACGCGTGTTGGACGGCATAGAAAAAAGCTGTAAGCGCCCCCAAAAAATATGCAAATAGTTTGTAGCTTTCAGCACGCGATGCAATTTGCTGAGCGAACTTAGATAGGTTCATAGGCTATATCCCAAACACATCACCGGCACCGATAAGACGGGTTTCATCACCAATTTCCAGCATCATTTGCCCATCGGGAGAAAGCGCCGCAAATCTACCTCTAATTCTGACTGATCTGTCAGTGCCGGGCGAGACCTCGACCTCCTCGCCCAAAAAGCTAATTCGCTTCTCGACATCTGCAACAATGTCGCTTGATCCACCAGAAAGCCATTGCTGAAAGCGAACCAAGAATCGGTCACTTAGCTTCTCGATAACGCTGTCGCGTCGAGCCAGTTTTGAGTTTTCTTTTACAAGAGATGTTGCTTGATAGTTAAGAGAACCGCTCGGAAAGCTCTGCACGTTAATCCCAATCCCCACCACAATCCAAGAGTCACCTGCAGAATGGGTTGTAATATTGCTTTCCAATAAACACCCGGAGATCTTTTTCCCCTCGACCAGAATGTCATTAGGCCATTTTATTTGTACGTTTTTCTCGGAAGTCAAAAAGCTCGAAACAGTATCGTGCGTTGCTAAGGCCGCAACGAAAGGGAGCGTACTTAGTGAAGGTGATGATGGATCTGGCCGCAGCAAGACACTCCAATACACATTGCCTTCTTCGCTTTCCCAAGTTCTATCTCCTCGAGCACGGCCTGCGGTCTGGATTTTTGATACTGCGAGCGTCAAATGCTGTGCTCCATCGCCCGCTAATGACTTCAAGTGGGTATTGGTACTGTCAATTATTTCAAATTTATGGGCAGAATATTCTGATGGCAGCTGAAGATGCCAGGATGTGCTCGGTTGTAACATTTCCACCAAATTCACTTACAAAGTTTATTTCTTCAATAGGCTAAAAAAAGCAATTTACTTATAAACGATTTGCTTGTTTGATGGGTAATATTTCTTTTGAATATTATGGAGCTAAAAATGAACGTAACCGGTACATGGGTAAACACAAAAAGTTCCGTTCTAACGATAACCCAACATGGAAACGAAATAAAAGGCACATTTGACTCAGGAGTTTCTGATGGGTGCCAAGTTATCAATGCTCCCGTAACTGGATGGGTAAATGGTGATCGTGTTGCATTTGCGGCAACATATGAAATTTTTGGAACAGTTGTTGCCTGGGTAGGACAGATTAAGAACGAACCCGGTAACCCGACAATGGATGCTCATTTTCTTCACGAAAGCGATATCCCAGAAGGACAAGAAAAAGAGAATCTTTGGCTTTCAACTCGCACAGGTAGTGATCAGTTCACAAAAAAATAGGCTTGAGCTAATTCTTGCTAGAGCGAACAGGAGGGAGCGGTCCAAATGAGATTTTCAAAAATGACGCTGATAGTTACAGCATGTCTGTCAATTGGATTTTTCTTTAGTGGTTTCAATCAACCACCGGCGTCCGCATATAGCGCGGATGATGGAGTTATTGCTAATGCCCAATCAGCTTGTTATGAACAAAATCCGTCAAAAGAGTTGCTTGTATTATGTGCGTTGTTAGAGCTTCGCCTTGAAGCCAATCACCTTCTCAAGAATGGGTAACGTCTATTACTTTTATCCGAGGTTCGCTGCGTGCGCAAAAAGTGCCTGCGTCCTTGTCGCTGCTCAGGTCCTTATGGAAAGCTGACTGGCGTACGCCTAAACAGGTGCGATTGGCGAATGCTTTATTGCCGCTATAAAGAGTTAGCTTCTTTAATCCCCTGGGGAGTTTTTTCGGCAGTTTGCTTCAACTTCAATAATAGTGGAATTGATCCGGTTCAAAGAACCGTCGCTAAGCAAGCTTCTTCCCAAAAAGGCGATTTATCGCGCTCCGCAAGATGTGTGTTGTAGTACAACACCGATCTTGGCAAGGGAGACGCTGCGCTCTCCCGTTGCATCCCTCTGGCTCATGGCGGGCAGGCAGCATTGAGCCTTTCCCACCATTCAACCGTATCGTCGGTTGACCTCTCGCAGGATTTGGAGACGTGCCTCTCCACCTGCACCGAACCATGCACAATCACCTGATCGATTGATCCTAATTCAAGGAAGCCTCCAAGCTCCCCTGAAAACCCCATGGCCAATCCTCTTG
>JBCDHF010000397.1:0-4400 GCA_038750375.1 Cyanobacteria bacterium P01_H01_bin.15 | reverse complement strand
CTGCCTCCCGTCCGGACTGTACGCCACCGACAAAACCGAACCCTGATGACCCTGGAGCACCTGCTGGCACTCCCCGCTGCCCACCTCCCACAGCCTGATGGTGTTGTCAGAGCTGCCGCTGGCGAGCTGCCTCCCGTCCGGACTGTACGCCACCGAATTAACCCAATTCTGATGACCCTGGGGCACCTGCTGGCACTCCCCGCTGCCCACCTCCCAAAGCCTGATGGTCTTGTCATAGCTGCCGCTGGCGAGCTGCCTCCCGTCCGGACTGTACGCCACCGACCTAACCGTATTCTGATGACCCCGGAATAACTCTAGTGCCTGGCCGTCTTCCGTTCGCCAGATCCAGATGTTGCCGTTGCTATGCCCGGTCGCAAAGGTTTTGCCGTCAGGGGCAAATACAACACTATTTACAGCAGAGAGATTGGGCTTAAGAAATAAAGCATCTGTCAAATTCGCATTCGTTAATTTTGTGCCCAACAACCAAGCTTGTTTAAGATCTGCACCGATTAAGATGCTGTTTTCCAGATCAAGATTTTGCAATCCGATCGAGTTAACTTGGGTCAAAAGGGTCGCCGTATTGCCGCCTAACCGACCTGCCAACGAAGTCGCCATTCCTTTTGTGTCAATCAACACCTGCTGTAACCGTCGAATACTCTCATCATCCCGCCGCACCATCGGCAACATCAAATCCAACACCGCCTTCGTCCACGGCTTATCGCCAAACTCCTGCCGCAGCTTACCCCACTCCTCTCGCACAAATTCCTGCAACGGCGCAATCTGCTTCCGCTCTTCTCCCGCCATCTCACAAGTAAAGTACTCTGACCAACGATAGGCTTGTGCCGGTAAGCTGTGAGCAACACATTCCTGCTGCTGTGCAACCGCTAAAAAGTCTTCAGCCAACACCCCCAAGCTCGCTGCTAACTTATACGCTACAAAAAACTCCAGTAACGATCGATGAGCCGGTTTGTAATTTCCGTCATCATCTCGAATCAACATCGCCTGACCCATCATGTCGTAGCGCCAATGATCCAGCTCCTTCTCTTTCTGCACCACGGGTCCAAACAGACGCCGCAACCGCTCCGGAAACTCCAAGTAATTGAGAGACATATTATCCCGGTCCAACATCTCATAAGAGACTTCACACAAGAAATATAGCTTGTCAGCCAAAGATGTGAACGTCCGCTCCGCCTTAATGTCCCGATTCATCTTCTCTGTCACGGCGTACAAATAAATCCGCGAAATATCAATCGGTTTCCCCTGCTCAATCTCCGGCAGAGCTTCTAAAATTAGCTCACTCATCAACGGTCGCCGCGCTAGCTCCCGCAACTGCTCATTTCCTAAAATCTTCTCAATCGAATCGTCTGAGGTGGTCCGCTTCCCCAAAACCTCCCGAATTTGGTCTTCCGTAAACGGCTCCAAATGCAACACCTCAAACTACGGCGGCTCCCCAGTCAAATTAGACACAGATGCCTGCAGCTCTGCATTCAGCACCTGTCGCCCTTCAATCGCATTGGGAAAATGCTCCGTCCGACAAGTCAAAATCGCTTTTGCTCCCGGACCCACGGCCCGAGCTAATTCCCAAAAATTATCAATGGTTTTCTGTTTATTTACCCGATGAGCCATCTCATCAAACCCATCAAAAATTAGTAGCAGCTTGCCCATCCGATTAAGCTGCTCAAAAATCTTCGTAGTAAGTCGAATCTCATGTTTCGTATAAAAGAAATTTGCTAATACACTCTCTACATCCAGCGCTTTTGCATAATCCCGCAACTGAATTACTAACGGCAATCGCGGCCGCTCTCGTCCTTCTTCTTTCTGCTTCAAATATTCTTCTAACAGCAATCCCGCATAATGCAACACCAACCAAGTCTTTCCTGTCCCAAACTCTCCAAGAATCGAAATATGCTGTTTTGTATCAGCTTGGAGCCATTCATTTAAATAGCCGTCCGTCCAGCCTTCCTCCGCGTCGTACGTAACCTCTCCCAAATACTTCCCCGTCTCCGGCTCAATCTATTTTTTGGTCGTCGCAATCGGCACATAATAATGCTCTAACTGCTTACTTTCCAGCTCTTCCTGAAGCCATTCAACATATGGAGTAAAATCAGCAGTCTCGTCAATAACTTCATCAAACGTATAACAAAAAAAGCGGTCCTGATAACTCGGGTCAGTCCCTGCCAACTCACGAACTGGTTTCGTCATTCGGTCTTTCGCAACCAACCATCCTTCATCCGCTTTCTTTGCTTCTGCCAGCGACACTAACCCTTCAAAATCCGACTCAACCGCCTTACCATTAACCCCCCAAACCAAAACCCGAACAAATTTCCGCCGCTCCGGAATCCGCACGACCCAAGCAAACACCCGCTTAGTCTCTTTATAGCTCCCCTCAATTTCATAACCGACAGTCTCAAACCATTCCTTTAACTGCACCTGAAACGTTGGCACCGCAGCCGTACTTGCGACCGGTGCAATTAGACCTACCGCCTCAATCTGCGTCCACACTTCCTTCAATTTCTGTTTCCACTGCGCTTCACTCATGCCACACAGTGGTTCCAAGGGTCGATAAGCGGCTTGATAATTTACGATCGGCGTTACCTCAAATACGCAAGGACTCAGTAATAACCAAATGACGGTCAACCCCTCATTTTCGGCTGCATCCAGTAATTTCGGTAGCTCAACCTCATTGATAAAATCTGACTCTAAAAAATTGTCACTAACCAACAGCACCGCAACTTTCGCCTTGGCAAGAGCTAAATCAATCTCTTTTCGCCAATTTTGCCCGGCCTGAATTCGCGTATCATCCCATTGCTCAATCAAGCCCTGCCTCCGAATCGGTGCCAACATCCGCGAAAGCCGCTTAAACCACTCAGTATCTTGGTGGCTATAACTAATAAAAACCTGATTGCGCTCAACAGCAGCCATGCCGACTCCGAAAAGAATCTAATTCCTCTCAGAGTACTACAGCCATTCTAAATTCGTAAAAACCGTTAGCGCTTATGAGTTTTTAGCGCTTTCTCTAGCTCAGCCCGCTTCACCCGGAGTTGAATATCTTCCAACAACATCCGATTCGCCGCCAACAGCTCCGCGACCAAGCCCACAATCCAGAGCTGTAAACCCCCTAATAACAAAACCGCCGCTACCACCAAACTCGGTACATGCGAGCGCTCAGTTCCGGCCAAATACAACCACAACCAACGCAACCACAACAACGCGCCCACCAAAAACGGCACACTCCCCAAAATCGCAAAAAAGCGCAGTGGGCTATAAACCATAAAAATGCGCTCAATCGTAAAAATCGAACGCTGAATATAAATCGGAATACTTTTAATCAGTCGAGACGGTCGTAGCTCTCCGTTCACCCGAATCGGCACCGACACCACTCGAATACCCCGCCGCCCCGCTTGAATGATCGTTTCGAGCGTATAAGTATATTGATTAAACAAATTCAAACGTAAAGCCGCTTCTCGTGTGATTGCCCGAAAACCGCTGGGGGCATCAATCACATCCGTATTACTAGCAACCCGAACAACCCAACTCCCAAACTTCTGTAATTGTTTCTTCAGCGGGGAGAAATGAGGAATTTCGGCAATGGGCCGAGTCCCGATCACCATATCCGCCTCGCGATGAATAATCGGCTCCACCAACTTGATAATATCAGCCGCACAATACTGGTTGTCGGCGTCCGTGTTGACGATAATGTCAGCTCCTTGCTGCAAACTCGCTTCGATTCCCGCCATAAACGCTTTGGCTAGACCCCGATTGCGCTCAAAGCTCACCACATGATTAACGCCTGCCGCTTTAGCCACTTCAACCGTCTTATCAATGCTGCCATCGTTAATGACCAGCCACTCAATCTCGTCAATCCCTGGCAGCGATCGCGGAAGCTCGTCTAGGGTAATACCGAGAGTGGCTTCCTCGTTATAACAGGGGATTTGAATGATCAACTTGGTCATCACAATCTATAGATACATGGCAAACATCAAGCCAGAGTCACCCAAAGGTCTTGATTACTCATCATCCGCTGTGTTCACTTCTAAAACAGCAAAAGATAAATACTGGCTAGGGTTCAACACCACCCCCTGCACTGAATTTTGCACAAACAGATAGTCCTTGCTTTGCCACAGGGGAATATACGGGACATCAGCCGCCAACTCAGTCTGAATTTCCGCTAGGATCTCAGCCCGCGCTGCCGGATCAGCCGTTTGACGCTGTTGGGCAATCAGGTCATTCACCTTAGAGCTGTAATAAAAAGACCCTTGAGTTTGGGCACCGCCAGATTCACAGCCCGCTTCAGCAGATCCTTGAGGACATTCCACAAACGGCTGCAAATAATTATCCGCATCTAGAAAATCTGGATACCAATCACCCAAATAGCTCGGATAAGCGCCCTTCCTCAAATT
>JBCDHF010000396.1:0-4430 GCA_038750375.1 Cyanobacteria bacterium P01_H01_bin.15 | reverse complement strand
GCGGTACGGAGCAGTGAGAGATGTATATCGGAATCGTGTAGTCGATTTTGATGACCGTCTAATGTTGAATGCCACCGGTCTCTGGAACTTTTATTTAGACGCAGCATAAATCACTGACCCAGAGAAACCCTGACCTCTCAAATTCTTGAATGACCACTATTTCCCAACAAGTCTATTGTGCTTGAACCTTTGTATGATTTCGTAAGTTGCGCTCACATCAGAAATCAGCGTGAAATGTGGGCAATTATAAAAAAATCTCTACGATACTCTGAATCAAAAAGCTATAGCTATCGCTATTCACAAGAACTGAAAAGGGTATGAGTAAAAATCACAAATGCCCAACGCTAGAGTAAATAGAGCCCCCTATATGGTGGTTAGATTAGAGCTCAGAAATTGCACAAATTAAAGACATGGAATAAATGAGCGCTTCATCCCTCAAAAACCGCTTCATAGACTGTGGGCGCAGGAACCCCAAAAAGCTAAAGCATTAAACTATGGCGAAAAGAGTATAAATAAGAACCGAAACTTGACGCCAAAAATGAAAAGATACAGTCGTTAAATCGCCAGGAGCCATCGTACTAACCTCAAAATTCAATATGCTCACATGGATGTTACTTCCAACGCAAAGTTAGTCATTGAATTGATTGTCGGTTTTTCGGTTTCGCGTCTCCACTCAGTTCCCAAGACGACTCATTGGTATTGAGACTTAGAGTTGGGGTAGCTCTTAAACCCTTAAATTTGAAGACTGATGCTGAAAATTATGTCTGTCATTTCTCGACAAATGCAGCAATAAATTTCCAAGATTCAGCTTACCCAATCAGATAAATTAGTCACGTCGGGGCGGCCTGGCACTTCTCTCAAGCAATTTTCTACTTCCCTAAAATAGGTTGACGTATGCAGATTAAGCGTTCATTCTGGACTATTTTTTCATTTGCCCTGGCTATTTCTCTCGTGTGGGTGAGTTTTAGGCCTCTTGACAGCTTTGCAACAAACTCTACTAATAAAGCAATACAGGAGCCCTATTCTCCGCTTTCCAAAACTAACCTTATTGCTCAGGCCGAGGCGGGAGAGTTTGTTTTACCTCCTTTACCTTATGCCTACGACGCACTTGATCCCTATATTGATAGTGAAACAATGACGTTCCATCATGACAAACATCATGCTGGCTATGTCAGAAATTTAAATAATGCTATCTCAAAACACCCAGAATTAAAGGGTAAATCGCTGGAGGAGTTGTTGGGCAATCTCAACAACGTGCCTGAAGATATACGCACTGCCGTGCGCAACAATGGCGGCGGGCACGCCAATCACTCAATGTTCTGGGAAATTATGACTCCTGATGGTCAAGGACAGCCCACCGGCTTGATTGCTGAGGCGATAAATAATGCTTTTGGGGACTTTGAGGCTTTCCAGCAAGAATTCAATACTGCAGGGAAAACACGATTTGGGAGTGGTTGGACTTGGCTAGTGTTGACCAAAGATGGAACCTTGGAAGTTATGAGCACGGCTAATCAGGATAGTCCTTTTTTTGATGGAAACTATCCAATTATGGGTAACGATGTTTGGGAACATGCTTATTATTTGACCTACCAAAATCGCAGAGGGGACTACCTCGATTCTTGGTGGAATGTTGTGAATTGGCCAGAAATCAATAAGCGATTCGAGCAAGCTCAAGAATACATAGCCAGTTAGAAGACCCAGCATTCTGAGGAATTGCTGTTTTACAGCATATGCATAGTTTCTGTTAAAAATTGAGCCTTGCATATGCTGTCAGCTCTGAAAGTTCGGGGGAATTCGGACTAAGGGACTAGTCAAGACATCTACACACAGAGCAATGTCTCCTAGGCAATTGGCGACATACGGCTTATTTCTCCTGAAATCAACTCAGTCTGGTCTTTATCATTTAGGATGTCAGCCTCATACCTCTGATAGTACTGAGAAAGATTGAATCTTTGGCGACGCTTAACTTGTGCGACCATCATCACTCCGGGCTATTATTTGTTTGTAGCCTACGAATGCACTCTGGCGTACTGCTCAGAGTTTTGAAAATATCATGACTAACGTTAAGGATTTAGAGTGATTACAAAGACATGTACTCGAAAAAATAGGCGTTCGAGAAAATGTTTCGCTGACTGTCCATTATCGCTGCAATGATTTCATCAGGCTTAGTCCGCAAAGCGCCAACAAAGCAATGCCTGAGTGGTCTCGACTTAAAGAAGAAACGGCTGGAACAAAAACGAGAATTAATATTGGCGAGCTCCTCATTTCATGGTCCATTTGACGTTCGTATATTTGGGTCAATCGCACAAACAGTAGCCACGCAAGATAGAGACATTGATTTTTTAGTGGACTATCTAAAAACACAACTCTGACCTTAAGTCCTGGATTCTGCGATCGATCACATTCGTCGAAAATATTTTGGGTTTGCCGCCCAAGCGGATTTGGTTTAAAGATCAAGCCGTGCGGATTGAAATGAATGAATCAGTTAATAGAGCTGTTTCTTTCCAGACAGAATGAGTCCTAACAATAATAAACTGCCGAAAATTGCCGTTGGTTCTGGAGTGGTGGGACTAGCGGTTGACTCACGGATATTGCCCACAATCCCGAAGTCGTCGGAGTTGGCAGTAAATCCTTCCGGGAGCGAAAAAATTTCTCCCTGAGCAAACCCAAACGTATTATCGAACTGTATATCTGAGACGACTTGAGCTGAAAAAGCGTCTCCCTGTACGCTCTTCGCGTAACTGACTGACCCTGTCGCTTGAATCCAAAAGGAGACTTTAACGGGGACTCCGACCGGAATATTATTTAACGAAATTGGGATTGAAAGAAATCCTCCTGTGTAGTCCTGTAGTAATCCTGAAGTTGTTTGAGTAAGAGTGTCTTCAAAATTTTCGCCATCCCCATCGACCTGTCTAGAGAGGTTATTAAAAATGCAGCCAGAGAAACGGCTATTTCTAATCTGAACGCGAATATCTAAAGCGGTTTGCACTCTGGATACACTACCCGGTCCTTTGCCGAGAATTTGCGTGAGAATTGAACCGTCAAGTTCTGGAGAAAAAAGCAACTCGGAGATGTTTGGTTGTGGACCGCTGAAGGTAACAGTACCAGTTGACTGAGCACTCGCGCGTCCGTCCAAAAAGAGCCCATCAAATGCGCCGTCGCTGGTATTCGTATCTAGGCCAAATTGGGTGGCTACTCGCACATAACCTTTTGTTCCGAGATTAGATTACGTCAATTTTTGAAAATGCTCGAGCTGAACCACCAATGGGTCCTAACGCTGTGTCTGGAAAGGGATCTACTGTTACAAAATAAGCTGTTTCGGCGGATGCATCCCTGAACACGGGTCCAGAGGCAGCTGTCGTTTCGTTTTCCCCAAGTCCTCTCGCCGTTGTAAACAAATCTGCTTCTAGGGCATTGACCACTTTATGAGAGAAGAGAACTACAGGAAGAAATATCGCTAGTAATGAGAGTTTATAAGACATTACTTTCAACCTTAATTTATGTAAATCAATAATTGATCGATTCTGAAAATCACCCAAACAACTACATCCCAAAGAGGCACGGAGATGCAAGCATCACCAAATGGGAGTATTCCAATTGGTATGCGCAATAAATCTTGTTTGTCCAGAGTGATATGGCAGGCAAGGGGCAAGTTAGGACATAGTTCGGGGAAAGCCCGAAAGCATAGGCTATCTTGTCTTCAATGGTGTCCTAGCTAAATCTTCGTCTGCTATAGCTCATCATATAAAGGGAAATTACATTTACTTGGCTAAATATATAAATCACAAAAGAGTTAGGTTCAGACTAATTCAAGTCTATGTGGATAGGAGAATCGCTATTGTACTCCGGGCTATTTCCCTGAGCAGGCGTCATCTCTTAGAAATGCCCAATTTAAGCGCATTGATAATGAGACCAAACGGTCTTAGTCAGGGGCTTTCAGCAAAATCTGAGTACCGACGTGATCCTTGCTTGAATGCCATGTCATGACAGTACAGCTACCAAGTACAACCATTATGCATTAGGAGTGTTGAGAAATACAGCAAAATATAAGAGGTTAGTTGGGTAATAGAAAAGACAATCGCTCAAACACCCATAAAATCGAGCTCATAAGAACTTTAAAAAAAAGAGTGACAAACCTTCAGCTAGCAAAAATTTTGGTCGTTTTTCCGCCTGTTTCCCGAAAAGTCCAGTTTATGGTCCCATGTGGTGTCATTTCAAGCAATCGAGCATCTGCTTCCTAACTCGGTAGTCCTAGGGATGTAAGGATGCATTGTAATGATGCACAAACAACCAAATAGCGCCAAGATGATTTTCTATCTTTTTGGAAAAAGAGAGAGTTTTGCGGACTAGTCGAGAAACCCGTTGACGCACCGTGCAATTGAAACGCTCAATGAGACTGGTTTTGCCAGTTTCTTTCCCGACCGGTTGGT
>JBCDHF010000395.1:0-4442 GCA_038750375.1 Cyanobacteria bacterium P01_H01_bin.15 | reverse complement strand
TGCGGCGAGTAGCCCTAACAGAGATACTCAGTGGCTGAGCCCCTTGGGTAATTAATCCCAAAGCCTGTGGCCGAAATATCTGAATCTCCTGCGGTTGGCTCTCTGTGATCGCTGGTTTTAATTGTTCCGTAATCCAGCTGGCTCTTGCCTCAGCTTGAGGACATTGGGCAGAAATTAGAATCTGTCCGTTGGCATCGCAAACCAACAGTTCCCAGATGGGTGTATGAGAACGACTGTCACTCAGAGGGTAAAAATCAGCTTGCCAAATAGTCATCAATTCACCTGCCCATAACTAGCCCGTTGATCCGGAAAACATAGCTTTTGCCAGATCGTTTAGGACATTTCCGATTTTGAGTTGCCTAATTTCAAAACGTTCTGGCACGCAACCGCCCCCTTACCAAGATGGCGGCTGCTATAGGAGTTTCCCGCAGTCTAGACACCAAAAGGGACCAGATAAATCTAGCCTAAATCGCTCCCCCAACTAGGGGAAGTGACTCAACGAGCCGGAAGGATAACTTAGGTACATAAAGAAATTTCCAACAGGCAAGTAACTGACATGGGCATTCTCGAAGGATTAGTTGTGATCGGTGTGATTTCGGTTGCTGACGAAATCGTGAACGGTCAGCTACGGATGGCAGAAAAACTGTCTGACTGGTTTGGACAAACGATGAGTCGTGAGCAGTCTGAAGCTAAGCCCTGCGGCTCTGATAAATAGGGTTTCTGATTGGCCGTCTCTCTCGTAACGCGACCACTGAGCTAAACCATGACATGACCTAAGTCGGAATTGCAAGGATTCAAAAGATTTTCATGTTTTTGGGCGATCTAGATTATCTCTCTATTTGTAGGGAGATTTTTTTTTTGACCCTTGGGTAAAGGGTCTCGAACTTTGGGCCTTAGAATAGGGTGGATATTTTGGATGGCGAGGTACCCGCTTGGCAGACGAGCTAAGGTCCGTGCTAGAGCTAGCCACGGAAGATGAATTACAAAATCTGACCGAAATTTTATTTTGCCGTCGGTTCAATCCGTTGGACTATCTGCAAACGCCTGCTCCGCTGGAGGTCGCGAGCCAAAATTTGGATCAGTGGCTGGATTCTTTGGAGGATCGGTTTCGCTATTTGGCCGCGGACGGTCTGAGTGTTTTGACCGGAAGTGCCCAAAGTATTGGCTATCGTGATGTACTCGTTAAAGTCTGTCAATATCTCAAAATTCCCTACGCGCAAGAAATGACGACGCTGGATGTGGAATCCGAAATTTTCTTGCATTTGATGGGTAAAGCCTGGCAGCGGCTGCCCGATCGTGAAAAACGCAATCTGGCTGGCAAAATTCAAAAATCTCTCGCTACCCATACGCCCCCCCAGGCTTTACCGGTCGGTTGGCAACATAATCCTGTAAATTTATTGCTTAAGGGCGGTGGTGCGATCGCAGTGAGTTCTTTGCTCAAGCCTGTCTTATTGCGTCAGATTGCGCAACAGTTCGCGCTCCATTTTGCTCGCTATCAGACCGCAAAAAGCGCCCTAATTCGCGGCGGCGCGATTGCGGCCAGTAAGGTGCAGAATCAAATTATTCTCAAAACGGCTCAGCGAGGTATGGCCGCTACAGCGGCGCAGTATGGTACTGTGCGTGCGGCTCTGTCGTTTTTGGGACCGATGTTGTGGGGCTGGTTGATTGCCGATTTAGGCTGGCGCTCGATTGCCACCAATTACACTCGCATTATTCCGGTCGTCTTTACGCTGGCTCAGATTCGGTTAACCCGCTCAGAATGTTGGGAACTAGCGTAGGATTGTGCAGTTAAAATTTCCTGCTTTGACCCCCTGGAACTGTGCCCAAGTTGGTGTGGCGCTGTTGGTGCTCTGGCCAGCTGTCGGGGCGGGGATTCTTGTGCTCTTGACGCTGTGGCTTTGGGAAAAGCAGGTGCGAGTGCTGCTGCAAGATCCGTGGTTGTGGGGCTGGTTGGGGTTGGGAATTTGGCTGCTGGTGAGTTCAAGCTGGGCCGCCTTTCCGAACGAAGCAATTTTAGGGGCTGCGAACTTTTTACCGTTTTGGTTGCTATTTGCTGCCATTTCCGGATTGGTGAATCGTCCAGAGCAGTGGCAGCGGTTGGCTTGGTTAGTGGTTTCCTCCGCTTTGCCCGTGGTGATTTTTGCGTTGTTGGGATTAGCGGGACTGGAAACCCCTGACTGGTGGTCCAGCATTCTGGGCTGGGGATTAGTGCCGGGGGGTGAACCTGCTGGTCGTCTGTCTGGTGTGTTTATCTACGCCAACTTTCTGGGCATGTATTTGCTCATTGTGGGTAATCTCGCGATCGCATTGTTGGTGGCGGGGTGTCGAGGCCATTCATCGTTGGCTCGGGGCAAGATCGGATTTTTGGGGGTTACGGTTGGGTTTATTGGCTTAGGAATTTTGTTGACCGACTCCCGCAACGCCTGGGGGATTGCTTTTTTAACGGGATTAGCTTGGATTGTTTATTTAGGTTGGCGTTGGCTGGCTTTAGCGTCTCTGTCAGCGGCTGCAGCGGTGGCTTGGGCGAGTTTTGGTCCCATGGCAGGGCAAGGAATCATTCGACAGATTATTCCCCGTTTCTTGTGGGGTCGGTTGGCCGATCATGATTTTCCGGAGCGGGCGGATGCCACCTTGCGCGTCAATTTATGGGACTTTGCGCTGACCAAAATCCAAGAACGACCTTTGCAAGGCTGGGGGCTACGCAACTTCACCCCGCTCTATCTGGAAAAAACCGATGTTTGGATGGGGCATCCCCATAATCTTTATCTCATGCTAGCCATGGAGTCTGGGCTAATCGCGGTGATGGTGTTTATTGCGCTGATTGGAATTGCACTATTTAAAGCGATGCGTCGTTGGCGGGTATGGCAGGAGCAAAATCCTCAAACTGGTGCCATTATCTTGGGCTATTTGTTGGCTTTTGCTAGCTGCCTCTTGTTTAACTTGCTGGATGTCACAATCTTTGATTTGCGAGTGAACACGCTGACTTGGATTGTATTTGGTGTGTTGTTGAGTGTGGGGCGAGCGCCTCTGATTCCCGAGATCCAACCGGCAGACGAAGGCTCCTATGTTCATCAATAAAATTCGGGGGGGTCTGGTCGCCTCTTGTCAGGCATTGCCCGCTTCTCCGTTAAATGAGCCTGCCGTTATTACTGCGATCGCAACAGCCACGGTTCAACAGGGGGTATTGGGGTTGCGCATTGAAGGTCCTGAGCGAGTCGCTGCGGTTAAACAAGCGCTGCCGCATATTCCTCTGATTGGATTATGGAAACGGGATTTTGCTGATTCGCCAGTCTACATTACCCCGCGCTTTGCAGAAGCCGCTGCGATCGCGGAAGCTGGTGCTGATATCATTGCGATCGATGCCACCCAACGTGCCCGACCCGATGGAGAGCAGTTAGCACAACTGATTCAACGTATTCAGCAGGAACTGGGGAAACCGGTAATGGCGGATATTGATACGTTGGAGAATGCTGCATTCGCAGCTAGTCTCGGGGCTGAGGTTGTTGGGACCACACTTTTCGGCTACACTGCCGCAACTGCGGGGCAAGCACCGCCCAGTTTTGAACTCCTAAGCCAGCTAGTAAAGACCTTGCCAGTGCCGGTCATCTGTGAAGGCGGTCTGGCTCAACCCCGAGAAGCGCGCCAGGCGCTGGAGTTAGGTGCGGCGGCGGTCGTCGTTGGGACTGCTATGACTGGGATTGACAAACTTACCCAAACGTTTGTGCAAGCGATTAAGCCGGCCACATAACTGCCTATCAGGCAAACTCGCGTATTTCCTGGGGTGAATAGGTTTCTAAACTGGCTTTTAACTGATCTAACTTGGCCTGCACGTCCCCATTACCTAGCATTTGTTCGGCTTTAGCAAAGCCCTCTGTTACCTCGTTAACTACACCGAAATGCCAGAGATAAAACCCTGCATTGTAGACGGCCGATTTTTGTAGTGCCCCGCCTTGACCGGCAATCACTTGCTGCAAATCTGAGATCGCTTGGGTTTCACTTTCTAAAGACACGTCGCCATGCTGAAATCCGAGTTCCCAAGGGTTGAGTAACAGCCGTTCTCCGGACAAACTCAGAATGCTGGTGCGGTTGCAGGAGAGATCGCAGCTGCCTTCCAAGCCTTTGACCATCGTATTTGCCTGACAGTCCATCAATGCCAACGTCTCTTGCAGTCGAGTTTCGGTGGGAGGATGAACAAAACCGACAACCACATGGACATTTTCATAGCTAGGTGCCCAGGCTAATTCCATGGTGGCCTGACTCGGACGTTTGCCGATTTCTTCGCGATAGGTCACTAATCCCTGGGCTAAGGGAAAGTGAGTCGGAATATAAACAAACCCCAAATTTTCCTTTAGAAGCACGGCTGCCGATTGTTCTAAGGTTAGGCTTGACCAATCAATTCCCAGGCCATACCACAGATTAATCAGCGGTAACCCATATTTTGT
>JBCDHF010000394.1:0-4444 GCA_038750375.1 Cyanobacteria bacterium P01_H01_bin.15 | reverse complement strand
TTATACCGGTGTAGACCGCTCCAACGAAAAGCAGCAGGGTTTTTTGCTATGGATGCGCCGTAACGGCTATCGCGTAATTGCCAAAGATTTAATCCAGCTACCTGACGGATCCAAAAAAGCAAATCTGGACGTCGAAATCGCGGTCGATATGATGTCCTTGGTGGGCTCTTATGATACGGCTGTTCTTGTCAGCGGCGATGGGGACTTAGCGTATGCCGTAGATGCGGTCAGCTATCGCGGTGCCCGGGTGGAAGTAGTAAGCTTACGCTCTATGACTAGTGATAGTTTGATTAATGTGGCAGACTATTATGTCGATTTAGAGCAAATCAAAGGTCATATTCAAAAAACACCGCGTCCCACTGTTCACGATACTTATCGCGGTCTCGCAAATCTGGAACTGATCGAAGATGAAAACTCTTCGTCTCCTCGGATATAGCAATGGACCCTTCGGGCGAGCCGCTTACACTTTCCTGAATTTACGAAATTTGTGATCTCTTAAATTATCAGCCCGTTTAGGCTTGCTTACTCTTTTGGGGAACTGCAGAGAATGAAATTGGGGAGGAGTAGAAAGCCGTCAAGGCTAAAAAATCTGGCTCTCAGAAGTTTGCTGGGGTTCGCGTTCCTAATTAGCTGTACCTCCCCAGAATCCGATTCAACGTCAGTCAATGTACCGGACTCACCTAACAGCGAGCAGGATTTTGAACAGCGCTTGACCCTAGAGAATGCCACCCTGGAACAGGAAGATGATGACGGGCAACCTCTCTGGCAAATTAGTGCCGTGAAGGCGATCTATTCCCAGGATCGTGAAAAAGCAGATTTAGAGACAGTTTCTGGCGAGGTCTATCAAAATGGTGAGCTCGTTTTAACCGTCTTCGGAGAACAGGGCGAGATTTTTCAAGGCGGTAAAAGCTTCTTTCTGCGGCGCAATGTCAAAGCCGTAGATGTTCGTAGCGGGATTGAGCTCTATGCCCAAGAAGCTCAGTGGCTACCGGATCAAGGTGTGCTCGTGGTGCAGCAGGAACTGCAGGGACGCTATGAGTCTATTGTGATGACTGCTCGCAAAGGTCGCTATCATACCGAAGACGAGCGGCTGGAATTGTTTTGGAATATTCTGGGCACCTGGCAAGATGAAGCGTTGCAGCTCCAAACGGAATACGCGGAGTGGCGCCTGCCGGCGGCTCAAATTAGTAGCGACAGGGAAACAGAGATCGTTCAGTTTGAACCAGAAACGAAGGAAATTCGAGAGCGGGCTCGTGGGGATCAAGCCGATGTTGATTTAGACGCGGAGACTGCTTATTTAACAGGTAACGTTGAGCTACGCTCGGGTCCTGAGCAAGTCACTGTGGTCACGAACGCTATGCAGTGGCGCTATAACGCCGGAGAAGTTCGCAGCGATGACCCAGTCACAATCTTAGATGAGCAGGACCAAATTGAAGCCAACGGTAATCGGGGCACGTTTGATATTAATGCCCAGATCGTCCAGCTGTTTGAAGGAGTGAAGGCGTTCAATCGCGCTAACCCAGCCCAGCTTCTCGCCCAAACCCTAACCTGGGATCTACTTAGTGAGCAGGTCAACGCCGAAGGAGATGTAGTGTATCAGCAGGACGAGCCCGTATTTTATGTGGAGGGAGATCGGGCGATCGGTTCCCTGAATACCAATCGCATTCAAGTGTTTGGTGGGGCACAACCTGTGGTAACGAAAATTGTGCCTCAAGAAGAATCGCCCTAAACAGATCGTTAACTTCTAGCCGACAAGATAAGGGCTAGTTAGTTTATCTAGCTGCTGCACGAGCAGGCTCAAAAAGAGACCTACGTCAGTGACGACACCCACTGATTCCACTGACCCGCGATCGCTGAGCTTGGTGACCACAGCCGGATTAATATCCACACACACCATCTTGACGCCAGCAGGCGTCATATTCCCAACGCCAATTGAATGCAGCATCGTCGAAAGCATCAAAATCATGTCCGTATCTTGCAGTAGCCGTGCATATTCAGTCTGAGCTGCCAACAGATCCATGTAGGTATCGGGCAAGGGTCCATCATCCCGAATAGAACCCGCTAAACAGAAGGGAACCTCGTTTTTGACGCATTCATACATGACGCCTCTGGTGAGATAACCCGCCTGAACTGCGGCGGCAATGTTGCCATGGCTACGTACTGCGTTAATCGCCCGCAAATGATGCCGGTGCCCACCGCTGACGGGTACACCCCGCTTCATATCGACTCCTAACGAAGTACCCATGACCGCCTGCTCAATATCGTGAACGGCGATCGCATTGCCGCCCAACAGTGCTTGAACATACCCTTCGCGGATCAGACGAGATAAGTGCGAGCCGCCTCCGGTATGAATCACGACCGGCCCAGCTGTCACCACCACCTTGCCACCGCGATCACGAATTTGTCGCAGTTCCCAAGCGATCTGCTCAACCACAATCTCGACCCGACGTTCACTGGAAACCCCAGCCCCCATAAAGCTAAATTCCTGCTTATTCCGAGACTCTCGGTTGCCGGAGGTCCGTTTGGTGCGAATCCCGTCTACGCCGACCACGACCGGCTGCCCCACCTGTAAATCTCGAAGCAGCACACAATTTGCGATCGCGGACTCGGCATCAATCACAATGGCGCCATCCATCCGCTGATTTTGAACGCGGACCCAGCTGCCGCCGAGCTTAACCTCGGTGGGATAAATATTGGTGACATAAAAATCTTCTGGCGCGACCCCGCTCTGGGTGACGGTTTCCGTGGCGGCGTCTTGCGTATCGCTAACCGACGTAATCGCCCCCAACTCAATGAGTTCTTCGACCATCTCCTCCATCAGGCTGGCTGCGGGAGCGACCACTCGCACTTCAGCAGCAGAGACACTTTGACGCTGCACCCCCAAATCGAAATTCATGACCTGAAAACTACCGCCTTTGTCCGTAATCAGATCCAGCGCCTGATTCATAATGCCTTGGTCTAACAAATGCCCTTCTAGGCGAATTGTCCGGCTTTCGAGTTGATTGCTGCCATGTAACTCCGGCATCATCGGCTCATTGATCCGCAGCGTTAAACATTTAGCGGCGCCACCTGCTTTTAAAAATTCCGTCAAGGGTGTTTCACGAACCAGAAAACCCACTTCACTCAGTCGAGCTTTCAGGTCAGCACTGACCCGATTCATCACTACCGTCTGACCGACATTCACTGCATTGCAAGCAAAATTCACCGCATCTGCTTCTGTGATCGCAATTCGTTTTTCGGCCGGCACCCGACTTTCGATGACTTGATTGGAATACGCATCAAATGCCGCCGGAAAATAAAGTAAATAGCCCCCACTCAAGGGACACAAACAGGTATCGAGGTGATAGAAGCGGCTATCGACTAAATGTAGCGAAATCACCTCAATATCAAGCCATTTGGCTAAATAGGGATGAGAGTCGAGTTCGGAGCGAAATCCATAGCCAGCCCAAAGCCAGCGTCCTTCACGATCGAGAAGAGCATCTCCGGCCCCTTCAAACGGCAAATCTTGAGGCAACTCATACACGTTAAACCCATTATTTTGAAACCAATCTCGAAAATAGGGCTCTTCTCCCTGACGTTCAGGATGATAAAAACGGCTGAGAACCGCATTGTCCCCCAGCACCAATCCGGCATTAGCAGTAAATACCATATCTGGCCACCCTTTTTCCGGCGAAATGAGCTCTACCGCTGCCTCTTCCGTCAAAATTTTGTGCAGTCCTTGCCATTGTTCAACCGCTCGGTCACGGGAGGAGCGGTGAATATTTCCTTCCATCCAGGGGTTAATCACATAGTCCACATCGTAGTGATCTGGGGCACACATCAAAATACGGATGGAATCAGTCATGGTCTTTTTTATTAAGGGCCAAATGTCAATTGAACAGCCCCTAAGCGTATCACAGAAGGTTTTATTTCCCCGAAATTGTTTTGTGTTTGTAAGATTTATCGTTATTCAGTCGCGCTTGGCGACAAGCCGCTTACGGATATGATGCCCTTGCTATCGGCTCCCTCAGTTTAAGAAAACTCGACTTTATGAGACGATCCGTTCAAGACCGGCCAAGCTGACCCACCTTCACAAGAATTTTCTTTTCTCCGGTGCGCCAGGTGCCTGTTATGGACAAATGCCGCCCCTCTATTGGCTCTGCCGCCTCAGAATCGGTTAAGTTAGCAATTATGCACGCGCCAGACGATATCGACATTCTAGATTTCACCGATGAGGCGGAAAGTCCTCTGGATCATCTTGATCCCGTTCCGCCCGAGCCAGGACCCGATCCTGAGAAAATGCTCTCTTTGCTGCAGTCTGAGATCCCTAATGAGCGTACAATCGCGTCGCGAGCCTTTGCCGAAATTCAAGACGCGCGCGCAGTTCCTGCTCTCATCCAACTTCTCTCAGAAATTTGCCCCCTAATGCGAGTGAGCGCAGCCTATGCCCTAGGTCGAAACCCTC
>JBCDHF010000393.1:0-4445 GCA_038750375.1 Cyanobacteria bacterium P01_H01_bin.15 | reverse complement strand
TGAAAACGCCCCGATTTAGGTATAAAGCGACCCGTGGTAAACCGAAAGCTATCCTCGAAACCAACATTCCCAAATTACGCTGCAGTGGTAACTAGCCTGGTATTTTTTTGCTTTTCAAAGAGACTCTTCGGACATCTCTAGCTTTGAGCCGTATCGAATGGGAAGAAAAGAGCCCATCCTTATGACTCGCTTGACAGCGCTTTGTTCTGGCCAGCTTCGAAAAGTTTGACTGATTGAGCTCTTTTGCGAAGCAAGCTTTATTTTTGTGAATATTCAGAGAACTCAGAACCATGTTGCTTACGACTCAACCTCACAATCTTCGAAGTTGGACCCTGCTGAGTCCGCATCGGCAATTGGAATAGGCGCTTTATTGATGATGAGACATTCTGCAATATATCTATCGTCAATCCAAATGATCTATATGTTTTAGTTGATGAGCAGATATTCGTTGATGAGCAGACTTAGAGGATGGCGTCACTACTATTATTCACGACGGCAGTATCGAGAGCTCTCCCTTGATTGCTTCTGACGCTTATTCAGATAGGCTTAATGGAACAACAATTGTTTACACCAACTTATCCGAAGAGATGGCATTTGCAGGAACTCCCCCCGTGCCCGAATTGGTCCCCTACTTGGGGTATGTTGTGAATTTAGAGTTGGATCCGATTTTTACACGCCGTCCGTCGATTTAGTCCGTGCTTGAGATTTTAGTGATGGAACATAAACGATCGCAAATATGCACTTAATCATCCTCAAACTACCAATTCCGGTATATTTTGGGGCTGATCCGATGGCAGTACTGACTTGCTCAGAGTAAAGGTTTTACAGTGGAACAAGTTTGCGATCGCAAAAGCAAAAACTGGGCCGTTCATGATCAGCCAAACCCAACCCCCAGAAAAATCAACGTCCCTCCTGCTGTTGCTCGTCCTTTCTGTCGTGCTGCATTTGCTGGGTTTTATCACCTGGCAGTGGCTGCGATCGCGGGAACCAGAAATTAGTGAACAATCTAAGCCCACACCAATTGAATTTGTAGAAATTCCCCCCACCCCGTTAGAACAAGCACCGGACAGCGAACGTATTGCTGTCGAGAATTCCTGGCTAGGCAGTCCGATCCCCCAAGACGCCCCTCAGTCGACCGTTCCATCGAGCGCTCCGGCACCAACCATTCAACAGGTACCCGCAGCTCCTCGTCAGCCTACGCCATCGACAAGCCTAGCCCCGACTCCCTTATCTCCGGAAATTCCGGAAAGTCCCACACCGTCCAAGCCAGAATCTGTCACGCCTGCGGTCCCTCCAGATGCGATCGCAAAAGTCCCTATCCCGGAACCCGCCCCTCCTGAGTCAGACGCTATTGCCCGCATTCGGGAGCGTTTTGAAGAGGTTTTGCGAGCACCCAAATCCCCTGCAATTTCCGAAACACCAGCCGTTGTCCCTGAAAAACCAGAGCAAGCTGATACTCCGCGCAGTCCGGAGCCATCTCGGGATTCTGTGATCCAGCCCCAGCCTGAATCAACTGCTATTGCTAGCATTCGTGGCCGTTTTGAGGAGCTCCTGCGTACTCCGCTAGATCCTACCCCTGAGCCGCCAGCCCCTAAAGCCCCGGAACCAACTCCCGAGCCTGCACCATCTGTCTCGGCACCCGTTCCCTCCAATCCCAATTCAGCAGACATTGCCCGAATTCGCGATCGTTACGAGGACTTGCTGCGTAAACCACAACCACCAAAATCCGAGCCAGCACCAGTTCCTGCTCCCCTGCCTCCGCGCACAGAGGTTACGCCCGAAAAACCGCCACAGCCAGCACCGCGGCCTAATCCGCCGATTGCCAGAACTCAGTTAGATAATTCCGCGATCGCAAACCCCGAGCCGACACCTCTTCGCCCGGAACCGGCTAAATCAGAACCGATTCCCTCTGCGAGGGCAAACCCCGCACCATCGCCTAAACCGACACCGCCAGCAGCCACTCAACCCGACCCTCCTATCGTGGCTAGACGCACCATCCCAGAGCCAACACCCTCCCCGCCTCCTCCACCAAAACCCGTTACGGCAGCTCGTCCAGCACCACCGCCCGATCCGGCACCCGGTGGACCCGCCAGTTTACTCGCGGGAACTACAGCCCGGAGCATTTACGATCAAGACAACCTAGACGAGTTTTTCACCGATACCGCTCGGCTTAATCCCGGCGTCGATGCTAGACAAAATGATGAATTGGGACCCTATCTGGAAGCGTTAAGAAGACAAATTCTTCGGAAATGGAAACCGAGCCGACCGCCCAACGAGCGCAAAACGGTGATTTTGATGTCGATTCTGCCCGACGGTAAGTATGTGGGTCTCAAAATTGCTCGTACATCCGGCTCTCCCATCTCGGACCAAGAAGCGCTCACTGCCATTCAGCAAGCAGCCCCTTTTCGACCCTTACCGTCCAGCTATGAGGCGCCGCAGCTTAATATCGAATTTGACTTTAATATCCACCTAAACTACCAGTGAGGATTGCGATCGCGTGGGCGCATTAACGTTTTTATTGTCAACAGGCGGTGTCGTCATTTGGCCGCTGCTAGGCTGCTCCATCTTAGCCGTCGCCATCATTTTTGAAAGATCTCTTTTTTGGCGCAAAATATCCGTCAATTACCCTAAGCTAGTCAACCATTTTTATACGCTTTTTGAGCGCGACCCGAATCTTGCGATCGCATTTTTACAGCGACAGAGCCATTTGCCTTTAGCGCGGATTTTTCTGGCGGCCTTGTTACTGAAATATCCCAATCCTGAAAAATTCCGACTCGCCCTAGAGACCGCAGCCAAAGCTGAAATCCCCCTTCTCAAACGCTTCAACAACCTCTTCGATACCATCATCAGCGTTGCGCCCTTGTTGGGTCTTCTCGGAACTGTATTGGGTCTGATCACCTCTCTCGGCGCCCTTCGGCTCGGCGAAATTGCGACCACCGAATCCAGTCAAGTCACAGCCGGCATTGGCGAAGCCCTAACCTCCACAGCCGCCGGACTCGTGATTGCGATCACAACCCTCTTATTTGCCAACCTTTTCCGAGGACTTTATCTGCGGCAAATTGCTCTGATCGACGAATATGGCGGTCAACTTGAGCTGCTTTATCTCCAACAACACGACCCAGGAGTTCAGTCTGATGCGTCTACCTAAAGAACCCGATCGACCATTCAACATCAATATTTTGCCGATGATTGATGTCATCTTTGCCATCTTGATTTATTTCATCGTCTCGTCGCTATTCCTCTCCCGCTCCGAAGGACTCCCCGTTAACCTACCATCTGCGCAAACTAGCGAGACCCAACCAACCCAAGAACTCACCCTTACCGTCAATGCCCAAGGGCAGCTCTTTTTGAATCAGCAAGCGATCGTGCTGGAAAATTTACGCGATCGTCTCCTTGCTCAAAAAGACCCCAACCAACCCACAGTGGTCATTATCAACGCCGATGAAGCCGTCAATCACGGGCAAGTTGTCGCCGTCATGGACGAAATTCGAAAACTCCCCGAGATCAGACTTGCGATCGCAACTGAATCACCAGAGTAAACATCGCCTTATAACCTTGCACGAGTCAGCGGGAGCAAAAAGCGCGAGGCAAGAACGTTTTGCGGAGAAGAATAGCATAAGCATAGATTCGTCTCTCTATTTCTTTGCCCAACCCTTCCTCTTGAGCTTTTTGTGCAAAACGATTCAATTCACTGGCAATACAATTGATACAATCTGGATTTTTTTTATGATACCTGCTAACTATCTCTTTCCTGAAGGTATGATGCGATGAGCGTAAAGATAAAAGCGGGCAGATTCCCGAAAGTATTTGAAAAAGCAGCACTCAAGCCGAAAGAACTGATAGCACAGTTTAATCGAGAAGGGTTTCTGATTCTTGCCCCTGAGAATGCCTAAAGTCTTCGCAGCCATTTACTCTCTCTAAAGAGACTTTTCGGTCGCGTGGTCAATCATCGCTAAGCAGATAAAGACGGCATTGTTGTGATTGACCCAATCCTGAACGAACTCAATTTATGTTTGCCTTTACCCATCGGTAATGCATCAAATAAGTGTGGGGTAAGTGGCTAAAATATCCCTGGTCCATCGCTCCTCGTTCAATCCAGCCCTTTGCCCTGCCGTCGTCCCCCACCGGCTATGAACCCATACCCAGTTGAAATAGCTCACCATCAACCTCGCGGTCACTTTGGTCTGCTCCCAAATTTTCCCAAATTTATTCTGTCGTCGATGCCATCGTCCTGTCTGTTGTCGAAGAATTCGATTCGTTCGCTCCAGCCGCTGAGTGTTCTCTTTGCCAATTTCATGACTGATTTCTCTAGGCAGCACTCGTTCATAACCACCCCAACAATCGGTCTTCCAGTTGCGACAACCAGTTTTTCCCTCGGTGTTGTTGACCAATTCTTCAAGAAAGGTATCTGTCTGTTTCCCGACTCGCGCTGTGAGAATTAAGCC
>JBCDHF010000392.1:0-4451 GCA_038750375.1 Cyanobacteria bacterium P01_H01_bin.15 | reverse complement strand
CGAGAGCTTGGTCGATCGCGGCAGGCGTGAAGCCTTACTGCGGATGAAGGCTGAAGCCATGGAATGGGGCGCTTCGCAGATTGTAAATGTTCGATTTGAGACCTCAAATATTGGTGGGCAAACAGGGGGCGGCCTGGCAGCGGTGGAGATTATGGCTTACGGCACCGCGATTCGCTGATGAAATACGTTCCTAAGGAAATAACGCAGGAGGTGAATACTACGCCAGTTCATCCGCTGGTGAATTTGGCCTACCTAGCTGGAACAGTGGCTTTGGTTGGTGTGGCTATCTATTTTTTGTTAGGAATTGCGGCTGACCAGATCGCAAGACGAATTGGCTCAGAAAACGAAGAGAAAATTGGAGCTGTTTTGGTTCAGGCTTTTCCTGTTCAGGAGACGGTGGGTGCGAATGAAAATGCAACAGATAGTCGGTTAGAGTATCTTCACGAGTTGGCGATCTCCATTCAAACAGATCTGGAAGCCGTTACAGGAGAAACTGCAAACTATCCACCACTCAAAATTGGGATTCTTGATACGCCTGTAGAGAATGCCATGGTAATGGCGGGTAGTCATCTATTTTTCACTGAAGGGCTGCTGGCAGCAGTAGACAGTGAAAATGAGCTGGCCTTTGTGATGGCGCATGAGCTAGGGCATTTGCAGAATAAAGATCCGTTGACGGCTTTAGGTCGCTCGCTCGTATGGATTACGATTGGTAGCTTGCTTGGGCTAGGGCAGCAGGGCTCGGGAGTGGTTCCCGGTGCCTTTAATCTGGCGGAGCTGAACTACAGTAGGGGGCAGGAAACGGCTGCAGATGAGTATGCGATCGCACTCATCGCCCAGCGCTATACCCACGGTGACCATAGTCTAGACTTTTTCAGGCGTGCCCAAGAAAACGAGCTGGACTTGGGTGCATTGAACCGGGTTGCTGAGTGGGAGCAAACCCATCCAATGTCGGGCGATCGCATCAAAAGACTAGAAGCAATCCTTGCTGAGGAAGGGATTGCGCTCACTGGCGAGGCCACACCCTTACCCAAAGATATTGGTTGCCCGAATTTTATCTGTGAGCCCTGATGTGGTAGGTAGGCAAGAAGAACGAAGGAAATGAAATGTCAAAACTCAATGTAGATCAAAAAACAATATTCGACTTGCTTTCAGATAAAAAAGCCGACTTTCTTATCCCAGATTATCAACGTCCGTATGCGTGGGATGAAGAGCAATGCCAAACTCTCTGGGATGACGTGTTTTTATTTTCATTTCCAAATAACAACTACGAAGAGTTCGATGACAATGAAGAGTATTTTCTTGGAGCTATTGTTACATACAAAAATGAAGATGCAAAGTCTGAGGTTATTGACGGTCAGCAGCGGTTAACAACAATGATGCTTATTCTTAGGGCATTCTATGACAAATTTGCCAATATGAAGGATCGCAACTCGGTTCTTACACGAGAGCGTATTGAAAAGTGTATTTGGAAAACGGACACATTTGGCACTGCTGACAAAAACACACTTAAAATCGATTCTGAAGTTGCAACAGATAGTGACAAGGAAGAGTTTCTCGAACTCTTGCGAACGGGGAAGGTGAATTCTGACAGTAAGAGTCAGTACGTATTAAACTACAAATTTTTCCAAAATCGAATCGATGATTTCCTACAAAAATTTCCAAGTTTTTTTCCTTATTTGCCTGCACGAATTCTTGGAAACTGCATTCTTTTACCTATTGAGGCTGAATCCCAAGACACAGCTCTACGTATTTTTTCAACACTTAATGACCGTGGTCTTCCTTTGTCAGATGCCGATATCTTTAAGGCACAATTCTATAAATACTACGGTGATTTAAATAGCAAGGATGAATTCATCAATGACTGGAAAGGGCTCGAAGAAGTAACGAGTTCTATTTTTGATCCAAAAACTGGAACACCCATGGATGAGTTGTTTACACGCTATATGTATTTCCTGCGAGCCAAGGAGGGGAACAAAAGCACAACCACTGAAGCATTACGCAAATTTTACGAGCGCAACAAATATCAATACTTTAAGAGGGACAACACAATAGGAGAATTGAAAGCATTGGCATCGTTTTGGGATGGAGTATTGAATCAAGACCAAAAAAGGTTCTCCGTTGAAATTCTTAAAAAGTTATTCGTTCTGAACTACGCTCCTAATGGAATGTGGCAAAACATCACATCAGTTTATTTCTTGCAGAACAGCAATGATGAGGGAGAGTTGAATGAGGAAAATTTTTCTAAATTCCTCAGCAGAATTACCGCATTTATTTTTGCTTATGCCGTCACTAACCCTGGTGTAAACGCATTGCGCACACCCGTGTACGA
This sequence comes from Cyanobacteria bacterium P01_H01_bin.15, assembly GCA_038750375.1. GTDB lineage: Bacteria > Cyanobacteriota > Cyanobacteriia > Cyanobacteriales > JAAUTE01 > JAAUTE01. Next base: position 2,122 of record JBCDHF010000392.1, on the reverse strand, counting down.
TGAAATGGTCAACATTGTAAAAGGCAATTCAATAACTTTTTCTAAATATAAATTTAACGAGAAATCGATTCGTGCTTCATTCCAAAATTATGTATTCACAAACCAACGAAATGTTACCCGCTCGATGATTACATGGTATGCATTTACCTTTCCAAACCAGCAACTTCTTGATGTAAAAGACATCTTCCACTTAGAGCATATCTATGCAAGAAAGCGATATGAGCTGGAGGGAGGGCTGGAAGATAAAAACAACCTAGACTCATTAGGCAATAAAATTCTCCTTGAAGCAAGTATCAACATAAGGGCATCTGATTATCACTTTGAGGATAAGAAGAAGATTTACACCGGTGAGCAACGTCGTGGAAAAAACAAAGAACCGAGTAAAGTCAGCGAAATAATGGAAAATCTCGTTATTTATGAAGAATTTAACGAAAACCAAATTACCGAGCGAAATACAGGGATTTTAGACGGATTTTTTGAATTTCTAAAAAAGGAAGAACTAATTGCCACTCAAGATTAAAAAGAACCTGACAAAGCCATGCAGTCGGACGCTCGTTCCTCGCGCCGCTGATGGCAAGCGTTCAGTGTCAGAGAAGAAACCGTCTCATTCCTCCATCAAAACTCTGATTGTAGTTCGCTGAAATACTGTTGATAAAGCGGGCAGTGGATTTCGACATCATTGCCAGCAAAGCGTACAAGACCAAGACTATGGAGCATAAAGCCCAGCTCTGATTTGATGCGGATGGGGCCTGCGGCCTGAAGTACTTGTTTCATGGCGGTGGCCATGGCCTCGTTGGATTGTAGATGGGCTAACAGATTGCGTAGATGTTGGGCGTAGGGTCCGGCTTCGGTGGGTGCGATCGTAATCAGCGTTTCCAGAGTCGTATCTGGTTCCGACCCTAAATAATCCAACGCCTGCTGTAGTAAATAGGGATGTCCACCAATCAACTCAGTCAACGGCTTGATGTTATCGAGAGACGATTGGAGTTCTTTGATTGCTGGAGTGCGCTGACCCTGCACCAGCTGAGCAATTTGAGCAGCAGTAAACTCAGTGAGTTCTACAGCCAAGCCCACATTAAACGGTGATCGATTGACGTTGAGTGTGGGGTAAATATCGGTTGAATGGGCGATGATGAGCCGAAGCCGCTGCCAGTCTGGCAGAATGCGGGCGTCTTCGTACCAAGCCCGGAGCAAGCTAAAAAAGTTTGCAGCAACTTCAGCACAGGGAAATAATCGGTCTACGTTATCGAGCGCTAAAACAATGGGGCGGTCATCCTGTTGAAGAATGTATTCTTCAAAGTATTCGGTACAGCTGGTGTTGCTACCTAGCTCGTCGTCCCAGTATGCTCCTAGCTTATTTCCTATTTTGAGCTGGCGAGTTACACGGGTGCAAAAGTATTTTAAGAACCGTTCTAAATCATTGATGACAGAGGATTCAATTCGGAGCAGGTTAACAGATACCAGCCAATAATTTTGCTGTTCGGCGTAGTGTAAGATACGTTCGACCAGAGCGGTTTTTCCCATTTTGCGCGGGGCCTTGATACGGATGAGCGCACCTGGTTGAACAATTGCCTCGAAGCAGCGCTGCTCGATGGGCGGACGGTCAATATAGTGTGGTTGTTGAGGATGGATGGCGACAACAGAGTCCTGTATGTTTGCTGTTCGTGAAGATACGGGTGAGGCAGATGATCCTGTATTTAGCGCTTTCCACTGGCGTTCTAGCGCGCCTTTGAAATTGCGCTTGGTCAGTTTTTCGCCACTGGCTTTAGAGAGCTTGCCCCAGAGACCATAGCCTACGTCACTATTAATGTATTCGAGAGTGTAGCCCAGCTCTTCGGCAATTTTGCCATAGCTCTTTCCTTCCCAAGCGCCCTGCAGAACCTGGCTTTCGATATCGCTCAAGTGCTTATCAGTCGATTCAAAGAGTAAGCGATCGACAAGTTGCTGTGCGATCGGCCACGTCAAGCCTTGCTCTGAATCCATCGAATGCTCGTAAAATCTCTACACCAATCGAGTTCACTATACCTTCCAAGAAGTCGCTGCTCCGGATCACTGGGCTCGTGAGTCGTGAAACGCGCTACTCACAAATAGTGAGATTTTCTTGGGCTGAAGATGATACATG
>JBCDHF010000391.1:0-4461 GCA_038750375.1 Cyanobacteria bacterium P01_H01_bin.15 | reverse complement strand
TGCGCGCCCGTCGGCACCACGGCAATAAGGCGTTGGTCCGCCACCTTTCAATTGCATTTCCCAGCGCTGACCATTGATGATGCCTTCAAATACAGATATCGCCCTACCATCGCCATACCCATTACCCGTACCAAATGGACATTGTTGGGTATATTCGGTGCCATAAATCGACAGTGCATAACCAGTCGCCCAGCCAACCTGACGCATCGGTTCACGTACAGCAGAGATATCACCAGAAAATACCTGGCGAAATTTTTCATTAAACGCTAGCTCGTCGCTCAGCCCCAGCTCATTAAAAAAAGTTCTGCTATGGGCTACATATTCTGGTTCTGCAAGTGGCGTGGGTGTCACGGGCACGAAATGACCAGAAAAAACCTGACGAGCTCGGTGATCATCACCATCTCCGGTAGCATTAGGGTCAATATTTAAGGTGTCCATCAGAGAATAATCTGCTAACTGCACAAACTCATCGAAGGTTGTTATGCTGGGCTCAGCAGGGGGTTTGGATGGATAAGACATTTTTGCTAGTGCTTGAAATTCAGGGGTGAGCGGGACATTCCGTCTCAATTTCAATCACTATTTTAAGTCCGTTGCATAGGTGTTGTTTGATTGCCTGCGCGGATTCGATAACAATTAGTGGTGCTTGATAATCGCTCTTAAGCTTTTCGACTTTTGGTTAGCTGCGTTTACAGAGGATCTTCCTCGGAGAAGCACTTCAAGAATTGGGTGGGAACCTGCGTGATCGCGACCAACTCCCCCTGTGGAAAATAAAAGCTTCGATTATAATCCATTAACTTAGTTTCTCAAGCCGCTGTGCAATGAAGGAGGGAAGCAATCATCATGCCGGTTACTCAATAAATTTCTGAGACCATTTAGGGCGGATAATCTAAGCAGTGAGTGCTCTAGTCTAGTAGACTCACATACACTTTCATGCGCATCAGAGACAAACAAAACATTGACACGCTCAGTGATCATCTGGACCATCAAAGCAAATGCCGGACCAGAAAGTAGGTATTGCTTGACTCACCGTGAAACCTTATAAATTAGTGCGGCGACGAAGTAACACCTTGCTGTTCAGGGTGTATGACTAACTCGCTTCCCAGCTTCTTCCTCGTTTTTATTCTCTCGCTTACATGCGGGTTAAAGCCGAGATTTTGACAAGTTTGCTGGACTCAAGACCAGCTAGCTCATCCACTGATAGCAGACCACTTTTCACCAAATCCGCAAAGACAAAAACTAAGGCTGAATCTCGAAAATCGTATTTACCATCGATTTCGTAGCGCTTAGAACTTAGGTAATCATGCAGTCGCCAAACATCATCTAGCTCGGTAATACTCTCAGATTGTTGACGCACGGTTACCATTATGGACCGAATCTCTCTCTCATAAGCAAGCGCAAACGCTTTTTGCGCTATCAACTTCTCTTTTTCTGACCACTCGACAGTAACCACTAAATTCAGATTTCTAACTTTGACAGCTTTATTATAGGGCGTGTAACGAAATGTGTCGAAACCTGAGAAAAACGGGTCTTTCCCTGGAAAGACCCGTTTCAAAAAAACCGAATTTAGCGAATTAGATTGAGGAGTTCTTTCGGCGAAGCAAGCAGATCAACTGCAAGAAAGAAGATTTTACCTGAAGGATCTAACAAAAATCGCCAGGCGATATTCATGCCAACACCAGCGCCGAACCAAGGGGTTTGTACTGTTCCGGTCACTTTAATCTGTTTAAATCCATCTTCAGCCGGCTCAATAACCCCTTGTTCTGGCATCAATTTTAGATTTTGACATTCTTCTCTAAAAAAGCGCAAAACATTGCTCTTGCCAACGATAGGCTTACGGAATGGAGGCTGTAGAGCACCATCTTCAGTGAATAACTCAATTAATGCATCAAAGTCGTTAGCGTTAAGATTATCCATATAATTAAGGATTGTTTGATCACTTACCCCCTGGATCGTTATCTGGGCGCGTTCTGCCTTATCCGTCGGTTTGACCAATGTCTCGGCCACTCGTTCTTGAGATTCAAGCTTACTTGAATCAAAACCCATATCAACAACAGTGTTACGCAAAACTGTAATCTGCTTGCCAGCATCTAGATTTCGGATAGCCACCAAAACTGCATTGGCATTTGCTGAAAGTTCATAGCCTGGCGGTATTGGTGCGACGAGTCCTTGATCCATCCACTCAGCCAAACAATACCAAAAGCCCAATTTTATGTTAGGGGTCCAGCTGGCATAGGTCCGACATATCGGATTATCGCTACGATTAGCCAACGCCAACATTATTTGCGATTGCTCAGCAAATGGCATGCTTTTTATTTCGTCAAGTGTTCTCTCTGCAAATTGCATATTTGCTGCGCCCAACGCGGCAACAGTCAGTGTTTTTCCCATTTCTAAATATGCAAACCAAATTAATGCCAGTTGATCCTCTGCATCTAAAAGATTAAATCTAGAAATAGTTGCTGGTACATCATCTGCTGCCAAAGTTTGAGGGAAAATTTTTCTAGCAGAATCGACAGTATAAGGCATTCTTTTTTCCTGTTGAGCAGTTATTCTTCTTCCATTTTACAAAAAAACATGTGGTCACTGTGAGTTCGGTTTTCTGTAATGTTGACTCTCCACCCATGGAAGGGAGGAAATGTCAAGACAATATAAGAGAGCTTTGCAAATCATCATGCCACCAGAGAGAAACCTTTAAAATCTGACGTAAAAGCTCAATCTAATGCCTATTCTTTTTGCTTGAAATATAGAACTTCAGTAAAACTCAATCCAATATCTATGGTTTTTATTTAAAATATAGAACTTGAGTGAAGTTTTTTCTAAATATTAGTTTGAGTTTAATCTGTTTAGAGCCGCCGTCATCTTTTTTTAGCTATAGTTGCCGGAGAAAACTGTTTGCCCACAATGCTGACCACCCAAGCACGAGGCAAAAATCGGGCTATGTTAGCAATCACATGACTTAATAAGCCGCCGGTTACTATATTTGGCTGCTGCTTCGTTAAACCGTTGAGGGCTTCTTCGACCACTCTTTCTGCATTTATCATGCCCGGTCCCTTAACGCCCTCCCCTGCCATGCCCGGAAACTCCGCAACTTTAAAAAAATTTGACTCTGTAGGACCTGGACAAAGCGCCAGCACACATACGCCTGTATCCTTATTCTCCAACCATAGTGATTCGCTAAAGCTCAATACATAAGACTTTGTTGCTGCATAAACAGCCATGTAAGGGATCGGTAGAAACCCCACAATCGACGCCACATTGATAATGCTGCCAGTTCCTCGCTTTTGCATAGCTGGCAAAAAACTCCCGATCAAATCGGTCAGTGCCATTATATTGAGCTGAATCATGTCTTGCGTCTTATCCATCGGACGATCAGAGAATTCGCCGTAATCACCAAAACCAGCATTATTAACGAGCAAATCTATCGACTCTGGACCTCCATTTACTGCCTCGGCTATCGCTGCCCCGACGTTCGGAACTGTCAAGTCTTGAACAATTACCTGGGTCTGAACCCCACACTGAACAGTTAACTCCTCAGCCAAAGTCTCTAACGTCTCCTGTGATCTCGCTAAAATCACTAACTCATAGTTGATGGAGGCTAGCTTTCGCGCAAAAGCGAGCCCAATTCCCGATGATGCCCCAGTTATTAACGCTTTCATATCTAAATTCCTTTTATCTTGAACTAAAGCTATCGAACGTTTCGCAACAAAAATCAGTATGTACTCGGGTCAGTTTTATAAAGAATTAGTGCCAAGCTATTAAAGCTTAAGGAGAATTTTGGTGCCTACACCTGTTTCATCAACTTTAGAATAGAGCGCCGTTATAGTTAATAATTTTCGCTTGTGGGTATAGTTCTCTGGGATAGACACTTCAATATTTAGGGATTCAGGGACAAGCGCATTGCCTGTTTTTTTGATTTGGCACTTTTGGTTGATGAGCGATCGCAAGCGTTTTGGATGCAATTGTGATCGGCTTAACCTAATAAGATGATATCAAGGCAAGAGCAACGACTGGGCCGTATTCAGTGGTGTGAATATCTGAGCATCCACGACCGAAACAAAATCAATATCAGCATCAGAGCCGCCTTCTGCCCCAGCGGTCAGAATGGGTGTGAAGGGACCTGTTGCTTCAAAACGAGCGGTTTTGGTAAAGGTTCGCTCTGTTACGGGAGACAGCCCCAGCCAGATGCTATTGAAGTGGGCGGTTCATCAGAAAAGGGGGGGTCGGCTCTGTGCAGACCCTCAGCCCCCATGATAAATAGTAAAAATGTTGGCTGGGAGTCGGGCGTTATTCGCGGAGAGAAATAAGTTGCAGATGACGCCGGTTTTGGCGGCGGTATGACCGGATTCAATACTGGAGTTGACTGCGAGAATAAACTAGGCTGCCGCTTGCACTGCTGACTTCAATAGACCTCTTGCAGGAATCTAATAAGGGTAAACAAGAAGAAGATTGCAAATGGCAGCAATG
>JBCDHF010000390.1:0-4461 GCA_038750375.1 Cyanobacteria bacterium P01_H01_bin.15 | reverse complement strand
GGTTAATCTCAGGATGTCAACCTCAGTTTTAGTAAGTGAAGAGTTTTTTGACTCCAAATGTATTGTTTGGGCTTTAGTTGGGGTATACTCTGGACTTGATTAAAATAGAAATTTGAATATAATTTCTGTAACGTCTAAATGCAGTCCGGGGAATCCACTGAATGACGACCCATTCTCTAGTTCAGAATACTGTAGGCCGGGCTTTAGAAGCGTTGGACCGTAACGAAGCGCTTCTAGTTGTCAGCTATGACGGACAAAATTACCCCTATAGCTTAAAGTGCCCACGTGTTCGAATTGGCCGTCGTCACGATAACGAGATTGTCATACCCGACAAAACTATCTCCAAATATCACGCTTCGATTTGTCAGGTGATAGATGGTAGCTTGCCTCGGTTCCAAATTATTGATGGTCCCTCGGTCGGTGGGCGCTCTAGCAGTAATGGCACTTTTGTGAATCGAATTCGGGTTCAGGGAACTCTAGATATAAAGGATGGGGATTTAATAAAGTTTGGACCGAGTGTTCGAGCCATCTTCTTTTGTAATAGTTTCTCGGGGGATCGCTGGCATGGAATTAAGCGTTGCTATAACATTAGTGATGCTGTTGATATCAGTGGTGATAAGGTCCTCGTTCCCCCACCTCCTGGAAACTACGATGATGACGAGCCAACGAGTAAGCCTAACTTACCCGATGCTATTGATCATTTTTTCCCTTAGCTTAGTTAACGTTTAATCAGTAGTATTTCGTGCTTTTTTGATTTTTTTCCTAGACCGATTCTGCTTGCTCCCGAAGTGAACGATACATGAAGCTGCGAGCGGGCCTGTGCTGAAGGACCACGCCGAAATATTTTTGACCTCGATCTTGTCATCGTCTAAGCCTGACTCAGCAATATTGCAGCTCGCAATGCTCTGGTTCTTAGTGTGTTCTCAGGGAATCGTTTTAGATTTAAACAAGAGCAATTGTTTAAGAAGCTGAACTGTCGGCTTTTGAGAGGTCGTGTTTAAACTCAATGCTTTTTGGTTAGGTCCCTTTCTGCTGGGAACAACGGCGTTGGCAGGGATTGGCTTGTCTGCTGTTCAGCAGTCTCGGACCTTTGTTCGTTGGCTTGGTCTTGAGAGCTCTCATCCGTTGCAAGCTCAGGAATATCAGAATGCGATCGCAATCCGCATAGACCCGGATGAGCTGTTTAATGGGGGTCCCCCAATGAATGGAATTCCGAGTATCGATGAGCCAACGTTTGTAAAAGCGGGTGAGAGTGAATTTAATGAACACGCCCAAGTAGTTGGTGTCGTGATCAATGGAGAGGCCAAGGCCTATCCACTAGGAATTCTCAACTGGCATGAAATTGTCAATGATACGGTTGGAGGACAATCGGTGAGTGTGACCTATTGCCCTTTGTGTGACACTGCGATTGCCTTTGAACGCCGGAATGACACTACGTTTGGCGTTTCTGGCAAGCTTTATCAGAGCTGCTTGGTAATGTACGACCGACAAGATCACTCTTTATTTGCACAACCATGGGGCTTGGGAATTATAGGTGAGCAGATTAATCGAACATTGCCCCGACTACCGCTCGTCAAAACGACTTTAGGCGCTTGGCTCAAACGATATCCCCAAAGTCTAGTTCTCTCGACTGATACCGGGTTTATTCGAGATTACACACAGGATCCCTATCAGGGCTATCGTGTAGACCAGCGAATTGTATTTCCAGTCCGCAATCAGACGGCACTCTCTGTCTCGCCCAAAGCACCTCTTTTATATATCTGGGAATCAGATCAACAGACTCCGTACAATCAATTTTCTGGGGCAAGTCTGGCTTTTGAGCCAGCCGCCATTGCCGAAAGGGGGCAGCACGTCCTCTCTTTTCAGGGCCGACCCTTGTACCTACGTTGGGATGAGGGTTTGCAGACGGTTCATGCAGAGCGGCCTAATGGTAGGCGTTTAGCCGTGGCAACTGCTTATGGGTTTGTGTACCCGGCCTTTTTCGGCCAGGACGCACCTATTTATCCCGCCTCGCAAGCTCAACCTTCTGACCCGTAGCTCAGTCTATTGAGTGAGCTGGCAACAAAAATTGCCGGAAGCGACTAAGTTAAAAAGGTGTCTGACGGCGACTGGTAAGCATGGTTCAAACTCAAAGACAGTCTGGAGTAATAATAATTTTTCCAGCGGAATTTCGCTGTCTACCATCACCGACTGTGCGTAAATTTCAACGGGCATTGCTGACACTTTTTTTGGGAGCTGTGCTTTGTTTGGTCACGGGGTTGCCCCTCTTTGCGATCGCAGACTCACTGACGCCCTTAACGTGGGCAGATTTGCTGACCTCTTCGTCGGTGGTTGAGAATCCGTTTGAAGACTTGACGCCGCAACAGCGGCTGGATATTGGTGAACTGGAGCGGATTGGCTGGTTAATTACAGAAGGAAAAATTGTCGAGACAGAATCTGATAAGGCAACCATTATCGCTCTTCAGCAAAAATTTTCTTCGGACGGGATAAATTCTGAGCAATTGCTAGAGCAAATTAAACGTTGGCGACAAGCCCGCACACAACAGTCCATCACTCGCAATACAGAGCTGGCTGGCTCGACAATTCAGCTACCAGGATACGTGTTGCCGTTGACGCGTGATGCACAGAAGCAGCTTACGTCTTTTTTGTTAGTTCCCTATATCGGTGCTTGTAGTCATGTGCCGCCACCGCCATCTAACCAAATTGTTTGGGTCAAGACTGACACCGGCATTATTGATCCAGGCGCCTTTGCGCCGGTGATGGTGGAAGGCATGCTGTTCTTAGACAATTCTCGCCACGATATTTTTCGCATTGATGGGACAGTGGAAGTGCCGGTAGGCTACACGTTGTTGCTGGCTGATGTGCGCCCATATCAACCACCAGCAGGGACCAAGGTGGCTCAGCCCATCAAAAACGTTGACCACACCTGGTGGCAAAGTCTACAAGTTCGGTTGTCTGGGCTGTTGTCAGAAACATTAATCAACATTCGTGCCCAGCGTTCGCTATCCAGCATGATGTGGGGATTAGTTGCGGCATTTGCCTACGGCGTCCTGCACACTTTAGGACCGGGCCATGGCAAGGCCGTGATTGCGTCTTATTTTGTGGGTCGGGGCGGGAGCTGGCGGCGGGGAGTCCGTATGGGCATCCGGATTGCGTTTTATCATGTCCTGTCTGCGATCACAATTGCTCTATTGACCCATTGGTCTGTGCGCGCCGTAACTGGTAATACGCTGGCGGACTATCACTGGATCAGGCTGGCTAGTTATAGTGCTATCACGTTAATTGGCGGGGGGATGCTGGCTCAAGCGCTGGGGAGTTCCCGACGTCATCGACCTACTGCCAATAAGTTAGCGGCAGCGCAGCTGTTGTCCCCTAATTTTAGCGATGCCATAAAAAAGACCTCGTCTCGGGCAATACCAAGCTGCCACTGCTTTGGCTGCCAACGCCCTCATCAGTTTGGTGGCTGGCTCGCATTCGCGGTTGGCGCAGTGCCTTGTTCTGGGGCGTTATTGGTGCTGCTCTATGGTTTAACCCACCACTCTCTCTGGCCCAGCCTGCTGATGGTGTTCGCAATATCTGTGGGGATGGCCCTCACATTGATCGCGATTGGCAGTGTCGCTTTATTGACTCGTCGAGTCGCGAGTCGCCAAAAGCGGTTTGGACCTTTTTCCGTCAGACGTATAGAGAAAATATTTCAAATTTGCGGAGCAATGAGTGTGCTGGTAATTGGGATTTCGCTGTTTAGTATTACTCTTGCGACAGGCTGAAGAGAAAGCTGGTGAAATCACTGATTTTGGGCTTTACTTATTCTTTATTTACTAATAGTACTCTCAATATTTATCTCAAGATTGAAAACGAGAATTTAGAGCTCGTAAGATAAATGCCCAGACACTTTTGCTCAAGAAAACGTCATTTGGGGGCTGAATAATAGCCAGATTTAATAGTCTAAATACCAATAAATTTAAATCACAAAAGTTTATGGCTGCTCAGTTCGAATTATTAGATATATAGATGCTTGACGTATTCATTCAGCGCTCCCAAAAACTGATTTTACAGCCCCACATATCAGAACTGAGTGCATCTTATCAAGGGAATTTTCTCGTCAAATTGACTGCTTAAGCTGTGTCGATTAGCCAAGGAAATCATAAAAAAAAATTAAATGTACCCTTTGGGTGGGAACATGGTTGTTCCCGTTTGTCACGCTTTTTTGAAAATGTTCTATTCTGTTTCTTAGTAAACCCTTTCGCGCACTCCTAATAAATTGAGTGTGAAGAGTTTTTAGTAAGGAGAAATATATCAATATGAAGGGATTTGTTGTTTTAACAGGTGTTCTTGCATCCTTAGGTTTGGCCAATGTTACTGCTCCTGCGATCGCAGAAGTTGCTGAGCCTCTTTTAATCGCGGATGCCCACGGCGATGAGGTCATTGAAGCGCGCGTTAGTCGCGTGGACTCGGCGTCTT
>JBCDHF010000389.1:0-4489 GCA_038750375.1 Cyanobacteria bacterium P01_H01_bin.15 | reverse complement strand
TTTTTAAAAACCATCTGTTTTTTTTTTGACGCCTGGGTTTATCTGATTTTTTTATATAACGCGTACGTATCAATCGGACGGTTTCCGCGCCACTTAGCCCTCAGAAATAAACGGTTTCAGAGATCACTAATGTAGTGAGCTAAGTGGCCAACGCTATACAGTACTGTTACGTTACCTAATTGCACGTTGCTGCCGAATAGCACGTTGCTGTATAAACCTCAAAAACAAAGGTACATGCAATGAAAAAAATAACGTCTATATTCAGGGCGGTTGTCATTGGCATCGCGGTGTGTGTAGGGGTATTAAGCATTAATCTGGCACACGCCGATAACCATGGAGATCACTCTGGGTATGAGATCTGGGGGTCTGACCAGTCTAACTCAGTCGCTGATGTTGACGCTCGGGGCGTAAACGGCAGCTGGATTTGGGTTTGGGACAGTCAAGATGTAGAGAAACAGATCGAAACTGGTGAAGTCGCGAAACCCCTCGGTTGTGATGGCAGCAACCAGCCCGGTGATGGCCCTTGCAATGTTTATGATGTCTTTTTGCCTAGCCTGGTGGAATATGACAAAAATGGTGCAACTGGGAATACGCTTGGCACTGATTTTGGTCGTCTACACGGGATGCTGCCTGATCCACAGAACTTATATCTGAATGCTAATTTGTTTTCCCCTGGGCGTGGCTATGTAGGCATCATTGACGGTGAAACAAAGGAAGCCGTTGCCCTTTTCCGAGTTTCTGGTACAAGTGCTGGTCGTTCGGTACATATGTCATTTTGGAATAGCGATGGTAGTGCATTACTGGTTGCAAATCTACATGGCAAGGTACTAGAGCGAATTGATGTGAGTCGTGATGCCAATGGCAAGATTATTGGTGCCACCCTCAACCAGTCGGCTGCCCTAGGTCTCGGCAAAGAGATGACCATTAGCGATGATGCAAAAGTGTATCTTGGAACCAATAGCCATGGTAACCCTATGCTCGGTAGCGTTGCTGGTAGCTATGACATGGTAAATGCTTTTGGTGATCTGACTCCTCAGGGTTTTTGCAAAGAAAATGGCTGTGATGAGGGCTCTGACAGTGAACTCGGTGGGCGTGGTAACAATGTTGTGATTTGTCCTATTGTCTCTGCTAACGATAATGCTTATGTAACATTTGGTGGGGGAGGTCTTTTTGTTGTTAATACAAAAGCAACGCCAATGACAATTGTTGGTGAGTACGACAAACAGGTTGTTAATGGTGCCGGGTGTGGTGGTGCACAGGCTGGAAATCGTATGTGGTTAAACGCTGGTGTTTCCGCATCTGGAGCGGGTGCAGAACAATCAACATTCACGATTTTTTCGATTGACGATTTATTGTTTGGACCTCGTTCGAATACGCCTAATAGACCTGCGCCTAGAATGGTGTTTAAGGATGAAACCAATACAGCGACCATTGGTAATTTGCTGGGTGAGGCGACTAATACTACGGGGCAGCTACCAGGAACCACTACGCGTCGTGATTCTCATGGGATGGCCGTCACTCTCTCTGGCTCCCATGTGCATACGGTAGATCGGATTCAGAATAATGTAGAAGTATTTGATACCGCTACATTGGCCCGTACGACTTACGATTTAACCTCTGCCGATGGTCAGGGAAATGGATTGGGGGCCTGTGCGGCGGTTTCTGTTACGGATGATACTGCTCTGCCCGGTAATGATCCAGCACCGGATTTGCTAGAACCTACACCTGATGGCAAGTACCTGGTTGTTGCCCTCCGGGGACCAGTGCCTGTTTCTGTTACTCACGCTGCTCAAGGTAGCTGTCCCGGTGTTGGCCTTATCGAGCTTTTAGATGATGGTGCCTCTGGTCGTTTGGCAGGGGTTTTACGGTCAATTAATACGATTGATAATTCGCCCACAAGTGCCCCCGGTGGTCAAGCCTATACCGGTGAAGAGCACAGTGATGTACATGGGGCGGCAATTCGCAAAAAATAAGGCAATCTAAGCTGTCAGCTTTAGAGCTTAAGGTGCATTTCTGAAGGTAGTTCCCAGTATTCTGGCGAGCAACGTTTGGGAATGTGTCGCGCTGTTACAAAGGCATACTACGAGGCAGTGCGGGATTTAACCGTTGCGATTGAATTATGACCCAGTCAAAAATTGATCAGAAGGGAAAAGCTTCCTTCACACATATTTATGACCAAGAAACACCTTCAGATTTTTACCTAAAGTTTGCACCACTCTCATACATTATTGCTGATGTTGCACGATCTCCTTCAATGCTCATATATGAACATTTTATGGAGATTCGTTCCGTTCCTAGAATTTCGATCCTTGATGTTGCTTGCTCTTACGGCATCAATGCTGCAATACAGCGTTTCCACTTATCGTCGTCAGAGTTACAAGGCCGATATGCAGCTCTCCCAAACACTTGCGATCGCCTCATTGAAGCTGATCGCGTCTTCTTCAGTTCTCGACGTCCCGATGAACGCTTAAGTTTTATCGGCCAAGATATTGCACATAACGCAATCTCATATGCTCAAAAAGTTGGGTTGCTGAGTGAAAGTATTTGCGTGGATTTTGAAAGAAACACTGAATTAGAGCCCTGTCAAAAAGCTATCTTGGCACCAATAGACATTGTCCTAGCAACGGGAGCTGTAGGCTATGTCACTGAAAAGACATTAATTCCAATTGTCAAAGCCTCGGCAAACAGTCCCTGGATTGTCTCTTTTGTTTTACGTCAGATCGAATATCGACCAGTGGAGGAAAATCTCAATCAATTGGGATATGTAACCGAGAAACTCAAACAAATGGTTTTTCCTCAGAGAAGGTTCTTTGATGCTGAAGAGAAAAATGCAGCTGTTCAAAAACTCAATCAAATGGGAAAGCCATTAACCCCGCTAGAGAAGCGAGGCTGGCATGCTGCGGAACTGTATCTCTCACGCCCCGTCGCCGATGTGCAATTGCCGCTTTCTGAACTCATTGATTCAGACGTTTTGTCCTCGGTGTGTCGGACTAGTTTGCCTGAATAGGAACGCAAGTACCATGATATGGCCCCCAAGTATTGGGGATCACATAGCTCTTAGGGAAAGAGTTTTTTTACGACCAACTAGTCATAACATTGACCTCAATCGAGAAACCTACCGGGAGCCAAACCCTTTTGCTTTTTCTCTCTTTGTTTTTCCGTCCTGGGTTTGCCCATAGCTCACGGTTCTAAAAGAGAGCTGGTTGCTGCCTGGGCTGTACAACGTATAGGTCGCCTCTCCAGAATGGCGCCCGACTGAGCCGACGCCGATGATGCGTCGGGCTGATTTGCTTTGGTCTTGAGTGGGTTGGAGGCCGTCTAGGGTGGTGACGGTAGAGTCCAGCTGGGCGGGGGTAACCCAGCACTCAAAGGTGCGGCCGGAGCGTCCGCAAAAGAGATGGTTGGCATCGGCGCGAATCAGTCGTTGGTGTAGCCTCTCGCAGAGAATCGCACAATTCAATCGCAGGAGTCTCGGGCGTTAGCTCATCGGCATAGCCCACCATGCTGCCGTGAATCAGCAAACAGTCGAATTCGTGAAAGCCAAGCACGCAGCTACATCTACTGAAATATAAGCAGCGATGAAGTCTATAACACTGCCTAGCCAGACTTCAAAAATTATGCCGCTGCTTGAACGTCAAGCGCCCAGACTCGAACTGTCCGGTCATATTCGGCCCCGCCAAGTCACCCCATCGATACTCAGATATTTCTGCTGAACTACTTACCTCAGCACCTGGCTCACCCATAACGCTCCGCACCTCTGCCAGTGTCATACCCACTTTCACTTGCTCAAAGCTCAGCGGCGTTACTCGTTCCACGTAGCGCTCTTGCTCAGAACCTGCCAGGTTAAAGGGACTTAGCGAGATATTCCCACTCAACGTAAATCCTGTTACAAGCAGTGTAGCGGCAGACATTGCGAACAATCCCATTGGCGATCGCACCCAACCCATCACTGACATCTTTTGCATTGTATTTTTCATGGCTATAAACTCCAATACTGTTTGCTCAATTCCACTTGCCTTGCAATGCGACTATCTATCTCTTGCTGTAATGACACCTGTTCATAAAATATTTCTGTCATTTCTCTCATCTCTTTCATTGTGGGTATGGGTACTGCCAACGACTTCAATGACTGAATCGAAATCATCGAAGTAGATGCACCGTTCGATATCTGTGCTAGCAGGGCCTGTCCTGCCTCCGACGCTAGATACATGTACAGATAAACCGGATCTATTATCTTTTCGTTGGCTCGCAAGATAAGACAAGACTGGTTGACTAGCCAGCCACCTTCACCAGCAGGGGGTGTACTTTGAGGTGCGATCGCAACTGCCCCAGTTAACCCCTTAATTGAAACCACAACATCATGTGGCCTTAAGAACAGCAAATCGTGCTGTTGCCTACTCAGCACAACTTCTGAAAAAACAACCTTTTTTTCTAGTTCAGAGAGATATCCAAACCGAGGAAAATCAGATGTCATCAGCTCCTTAGCCGG
>JBCDHF010000388.1:0-4500 GCA_038750375.1 Cyanobacteria bacterium P01_H01_bin.15 | reverse complement strand
CCCAAGAAGTCTTTGCGGATGCTATTGGCCTGGCTGCAACCGGCCGAATTCCCAATCTGGATAAATTAGGTCTAGATAAAGCTGGCGTCAAATCTGCCAATGGTGCCATTGTTGTAGATAAGTACAGTCGAACCAATATTTCACATATCTGGGCAGTTGGAGATTGCACGGATCGCGTAAACTTAACGCCCGTTGCGATCGACGAAGGTCGAGCCTTTGCGGATACTGAGTTTGCTGGCAAAGATCGCATTACCACTTATGATGCGATTCCGTCTGCTGTCTTTACAACACCGGAAGGGGCCACCGTTGGTCTCACTGAAGCAGAGGCCAAAGCCCAATGTGGTGAAGATAATGTTGTGACCTATCGAGCTAAGTTTAAGCCCACTTACCATGGTCTCAGCGGCCGCGACGAGCGCACCATGATGAAACTTGTCGTTCAAAAAGACACCGATCAAGTATTAGGTGCTCACATGGTTGGCGAAAGTGCTGCCGAGATTATTCAAGGTGTTGCGATCGCAGTCAAGATGAAGGCGAAAAAATCTGACTTTGATGCGACGATCGGGATTCATCCCTCCGCAGCTGAGGAATTTGTCACGATGCGATAAGACCCTTGATTTTCCAAAAGCCTGAAGCTATTTACCCTTGGGCTTTTGGAATCTGTTGTGCTGAAGCCAGTGTTGGTCATCAACTTCTCGCCACCACTGTCAGAGTTGTCCTAGACGGTCTGACCAAAATTGTATTAAGCATCCTCTAGAGACGAAATCACCAAATCTCCGATACGAGACTGATTAAACCGATCAATTTCTCGGACGCCGGTGGGACTGGTTACGTTGACCTCCGTTAAATACCCGCCGATCACATCTAATCCCACAAAGTAAAGCTGGTCTCGTTGTAAAGTGCCCGCGACAGCCGCACTAATTTCGCGATCGCGTGCCGTAATGTCTGCTTTTTCTGCGCGCCCCCCAACTGCCATGTTGCCTCGAAACTCTTTGCCGGTCGGCACTCGATTCACTGCCCCAATGGGTTCCCCATTCAGCAGAATAACCCGCTTATCCCCGTCCTTCGCTTCCGGTAAAAAGCGCTGCACCATCACGGGCTCCTGTCCACGCTGAGTGCTGATTTCAATCAAAGAATTAAAGTTGCGATCACCCTCTTCAATCAATAAAATTCCTTCGCCCCCTTTGCCGCCTAACGGTTTTAATACCGCCTTTTTTTCTTCCGCCAAAAACTGCTTAATCACGGCTTTGTCCTGACTCACGATGGTGCGGGGAATCACCGACTCAAACTGCAACGCATACATTTTTTCGTTGGCCGCCCGTAGACCTTGAGGTGAATTAACAACTTTGACACCGGTCGTTTGCGCTAAATCCAAAATATAAGTGGCATACAAATAGGGAATAGTGACAGGCGGATCGACCCGCATAAAGACGGCGCCAAATTCACTCAACGGCAGGGCTTGTAATTCACCGACCTGATACCAGGGTTGGGGAATCTGCCAACGGTCATCGACCAATTCGACAGGAGTGAGCGTGACCGACTGTAAGCTCGCCCAAGCTGCGCCATCAATCACGCTCAACTCAGACAAACCGGTCACCCATACATCGTGACCCCGGAGCTGTGCCGCCTCCATTAACGCCACACTGGTATCATGCCCAGGGTCTAATCCGGGTAACGGATCGATAATAAACGCAATTTTCACGCAACGATGCCTCAGTCCAAACTCACCCCATTATCGGTTAAGCCTGGTCTCTTCTGAAGAGGCAAATCCAACAGGCCGCGCAACGCATCCAAGTCGAAACCTGAGTCCGAGCGTGGTAGGAGTCCTATTTAACTAGCCAGTATCGAATCTGCGATCGCAAAAACATCGTCGTCCAAATTCCTAGGATCGCACGCTCTAACGGCTAGCCTGCTGACCAATTCGCCCAGTCTTGAGGCTTGAGATAACGCTCGTATAGTTCCGCCTCACGAGTGTCCTCTTCCGGAGCGTAACTATATTCCCAACGCACCAAGGGCGGTAAAGACATCAAAATCGATTCGGTTCGGCCGTTAGTTTGAAGACCAAAAATCGTGCCTCGGTCGTAAACCAAATTGAATTCTACATACCGTCCGCGGCGATAAAGCTGGAATTCCCGTTCGCGCTCACCCCAGTCCAGGTCTTTGCGCGCTTCAGCAATGGGCAGATAAGACGGCAAGAAAGCATGACCACAATCTTGCGCAAATTGAAAAATCTCTTCCCAGGTTCTGGGCGGCAGTTCTCCAATGTCTTCACTGATTTTAGTCGCATCTTTATCCGAATGGGGTCCTCGATATAGCTTGCCTTGACCGTCTTGGTAGTCGAAGAAAATGCCCCCAACCCCACGCATCTCGTCCCGATGCTTTAAGAAAAAGTATTCATCACACCAGGGCTTGAAAACGGAATAGTAATTTGGATGATTGCGATCACAAGCTGCTTTAAACGTTTTGTGGAAATGCGACGCATCCTCAGGGAATGGGTAATAAGGGGTCAAATCCGCACCGCCCCCAAACCACCAAACCGGACCAGCTTCAAAATAGCGATAGTTCAAGTGAACCGTCGGAATATAAGGACTGCGGGGATGCAGAACCATGGAAGTGCCTGTGGCATAAAATCCATGTCCGGCTGCCTCAGGTCTCTGCTTCAAAATCGAAGGGGGCAGCTGTTCACCCCACACCTCGGAAAAATTTACGCCGCCCTGCTCAAAAATATTGCCTGCTTTCAGAACCCGCGAACGACCCCCGCCGCCTTCCGGTCGCTTCCAACTATCTTCCTGAAAAGCTTTGCCATCTAGCTCCGTAAGTCCCGCGCAAATGCTGTCTTGTAACTGCTTCATAAAATCGCTGACGCGATCTCGTGAATCAGCTGGTGGCAGTGAACTGGTGGGCGTTTCTAAATTGCTGGCGGCGATCATCTTGAACTAGGCAAAAAAAACAACAGATCTTACTTAAACGAAGAGGCAACAATACAACTGACTGGTTGCTCGCTTCTGTACTGATGCTTCCACAAAGCTTGGTCCATAGGCAGAAAAAACCCAAGGCAGCAAGATAACTTAATGAATTTGCCTGAGCCCTGCCGTCCTTGCTTAAAATGGGAAGTCAGTCATCGTCCCCTAACAAACGTCTGAATTTAGGAGCCGCCACACTTGGGTTTACCCATCGGACTTGGATCAAAAGATTTTCATCCAGCACTTCTTTTCAAGAGCTATCGAGCGATCTCCAAAGCTCCGGTCGAGATTTTATGGCGTAAGTTAGTGGATCTGGCCGATATTTCTTGGCATCCTTTGTTCGCTGGCAGCAATGCCCCTAGCGGACTCTCTGCAAAACCCGGCATTATCATTCGCGCCGCCATCCGCTCTCTCCCGATTCCAGTTCGGCTTTTTGTCGAGAATGTACGCCCTGGCGAATTTTTAAGTTTGCGCATTTTGATGCTTCCAGGTCTTGAACAGCGCATTACCTATCAGGTTGAATCTACGGTTCTGGGAACTTATATCGGTTACACTATCAGCCTGCGCGGCTGGCTGACCCCTATTTTTTGGTGGCTGATTAAACCGGCTGCAGCAAAGGTTGCCGGTTCACTGGCTCAAGCAGCCGAGCAGTTATTTCAGGCCACCTACGAGCGGAAATTAAGAAATCCTTTGTACGATAGAGGATAGTCTTTACAAAATCTTTGAACATTGTGTTTTCCTCTATGACTCTTGATGCCCAGGCAGTGCTAAATGTTTTGCGTCCCGTTCAGGACCCAGAACTTCAGAAAAGTCTGGTCGAACTCAATATGATTCGAGACGTGGCGATAACCGCTGACGGTC
This sequence comes from Cyanobacteria bacterium P01_H01_bin.15, assembly GCA_038750375.1. GTDB lineage: Bacteria > Cyanobacteriota > Cyanobacteriia > Cyanobacteriales > JAAUTE01 > JAAUTE01. The sequence goes on along the minus strand of JBCDHF010000388.1, from coordinate 679 downwards.
AAGTCAGCTTCACCCTCGTTCTGACGACCCCAGCCTGCCCTCTCAAAGAGTTCATCGTTGAAGACTGTGAAAAAGCCGTCAAACAGCTCCCTGGCGTTACAGGCGTTAAGGTCGAAGTGACTGCTGAAACCCCTCAGCAGAAGTCCTTGCCTGAACGCACGGGTATTCAGGGCGTAAAAAATATTGTGGCGGTTTCCAGTGGAAAAGGGGGTGTTGGCAAAAGTACGGTAGCTTCAAATATCGCTGTTGCGCTAGCCCAATCCGGTGCCAGTGTCGGCTTATTGGATGCTGATATCTATGGACCCAATGCTCCTTCCATGCTGGGTTTGTCCGATGCTCAGGTCAAAGTACAGTCAGGCGGTCAAGGCGAGGTTCTCGAGCCGGCTTTTAACTACGGCATTAAATTAGTCTCCATGGCTTTTTTGATTGATGCTGAGCAGCCCGTCATTTGGCGTGGTCCCATGCTGAACGGCATTATTCGTCAGTTCTTATATCAAGTGAACTGGGGCGAACTGGATTATTTAATCGTGGATATGCCGCCCGGTACCGGCGACGCGCAGCTCACGATGGCCCAAGCCGTTCCTTTGGCTGGCGCTGTTATTGTTACCACGCCTCAAACTGTCTCATTACTAGATGCCCGCCGTGGATTACGGATGTTCGAGCAACTCGGCGTTAACAT
>JBCDHF010000387.1:0-4521 GCA_038750375.1 Cyanobacteria bacterium P01_H01_bin.15 | reverse complement strand
GTCAAACTCTCTCTTTTTTTATGCAACGATAACGACTTTGAACAAATCCTATCGAATATTTGTTATTTGAAATTTCTGTGATCGCAGAGTTTGGAACGCTTTACGTGAGTTTTGCGTTCAAAATCAACAGGAAAACAGATGTATTTGTAAATTTCGATACTAAAAAGCCCACGAGCAGGCTCGGCAAAGAGTGCAAGTTGGTGGGCAAGGAGAAGATATTTAATTGTTCCGATGGATGGATTTTGCGGGACCCCTAACCAAAGCGACCACTTACATAGTCGCGGGTTGCAGACTCTGCGGGATTACTAAAGATCTTTTCAGTCCCATCGAATTCGACAAGATAACCAATTTTTCCGCCTTTATCATTGGTTTGCTCTGCATTGAAGAACGCCGTCATGTCGGCGACTCGGGCGGCTTGCTGCATATTGTGGGTCACGATGATGATGGTATAGTTCTTTTTCAGCTCGTGCATCGTTTCCTCGACTTTCAGGGTCGAAATCGGATCCAACGCAGAACACGGCTCATCCATTAACACCACTTCGGGCTCAACGGCGATGGTGCGCGCGATACACAAGCGCTGCTGCTGTCCACCGGATAAAGAGAAACCACTCTCATTGAGTTTATCTTTGACTTCGTCCCAGAGCGCGGCACGACGGAGAGAGGTCTCCACGACTTCATCCATAGCAGTTCGGTCCTTGGGGTCTACGACCTTATTGATGCGAACTCCATAGGCAATATTTTCGTAGATTGTTTTCGGAAACGGGTTGGGCTGCTGAAACACCATGCCGATCAAACGCCGAACTTCCACGGGGTCAACGTTGGGATCATAGATATTACTGCCGTGATAGGTGATTTTTCCTTCTAAATGAAAAATACGAATTAGGTCGTTCATGCGATTGAAGCAGCGTAGAATCGTGCTCTTACCACAGCCCGAAGGTCCAATAAACGCCGTCACTCGGTTTTTGAGAATCTCGAGATTAACTTCCCGTACGGCTTTATAGTTGCCATAGAAAATATCGACGTTTTCAGCCCGTAAAACAACTGATGGTTTAGTGCTAGCCGTCCAGCTATCCATGAACTTGATCTCCTAAAGATATATAGAAACGATTATTTTTTACGGGTAACGTAACGGGCTGTCACACTCGTCAGCAGTACAAGGAATACCAGAATTAGGGACGCGGCCCAAGCGAGTTCCTGCTGAGGCTTATAGGGCACAATGGCAAAGTTATAAACAGTAACGGCCAGGGAGGCAATAGGCTCCAGGATGCCTCGGGGCCAGAATGAAGAATTCAACGCCGTGAAAATCAAAGGCGCAGTCTCACCAGCCGCTCTTGCGATCGCAAGGACGATCCCGGTCAAAATCGAGGGGACCGCAGCGGGCAAAACAATCGTCAAAACGGTTTTATAGCTTGAGGCACCCACACCAATTGAGGCCCAGCGGATTTGCTGAGGTACAAGCTTCAATGCCTCGTCGGTGGTGCGAATAATGGTTGGCAACATCAAAATCGATAGTGCCACCCCACCTGCGATTGCGGAATATCCGAGCAACTGAGTTTCTACAAATAAACCGTAAGCAAACACCCCGGCAATAATGGAAGGCACGCCGCTCAAAACGTTGGTGGCAAAGCGAATCCACTCGGCAATTTTGTTTTGTTGACTGAACTCAGACAAATAAACGGCCGTCATAATGCCGAAAGGAACCGAGATCACAGAAGCGATGCCCACAACAATCGCCGTACCGAGAATCGCATTCCCAATTCCGCCTCCTTCCAGACCAGGAGTTGGGGGAAGTTGGGTGATTAAAGCCAGATCGATGCGGCCAAAGCCTTTGATTAGGACATAAATTAAAACCGCGAACAACGGGATAATGGCAATCAGTGTAAAGAGCCCTGAAACAGCAGTCATTGCGATGTTGAAGAGGGCACTGCCGCCAGTAGGGTTGCGCTGTAAACGTTGACTAATTTCAGCTGAGCTAAGCGGATTAGATCCCAATGTTTTAGATGCCATAGCTATTCAATCAGAACCTTATTCGTACTTAGCTTTCATGTTTTCTACAATGACTTGAGCCAGGATGTTCACCAAGAGAGTCATGAGGATCAAGACCAACGCAGCATACATCAGGGCAGAGACCTGCAACCCTTTAGCTTCTGCAAATTGGTTAGCAAGCAGCGAAGCAATTGTATTGGCGGGGGCCAAAATCGACGCGCTGAGCTGATTGGAATTACCAATGATCATGGTGGCGGCCATGGTTTCGCCTAGCGCACGCCCCAGTGCCAACATAATGCCGCCGACAATGCCCGAAACCGCAGCCGGTAGCAACACGCTAAAGATAGTCCGCCAGCGACTGGCACCAATCCCGAGGGAAGCTTGACGCAGCCGTGGAGGAAGAGACTCTAAGGAATCTCGGGAAATTGCCGTAATAATCGGCAAAATCATAATGGCGAGAACAATGGAAGCCGGCAGCATGCCGGGTCCAATGGGCTCCGTACTGAATATAGGAATAAATCCGAAGTTACTGTGCAAAAAATCGCCGATTGGATTTAAGAGCGGAATTAAAACAAAGATGCCCCATAAACCATACACAACGCTGGGAATGGCGGCTAAGAGTTCAATTAAAAAAACCAAGACAGTCCGAATTTGAATGGGAATAAAATCTTCACTAATGAAGATTGCAGTTCCGACGCCTAAGGGCACAGCAATTAGCAAGGCAATAATCGAGCTGACGATGGTGCCATAAATCATCGGCAATGCGCCGTAATTATCTTCGACTGGATTCCAACTTGAAACAGCAAGAAATCCGAGTCCAAATTCAGAAATTGCTGGCCAGGCATTGATCGTGACTATGACAGCAATCGACAGCAACAAGACACCTAACCCCATGGCAAATACGAGAGTTAGGTTGATAAACGAGTTGTCAATGAGTTTTTCAGTGCTTGAACGTGCCCGAACAGAGAGCACACCGCTGGCAGAGCTGTTAGGGGCTTGAAATTCTGGGGCAGGATTACTCACATGTTTTACCGACCTAAATCGAGCGAATGGTGCACAGATGACGGGTCAGCGCTAGCAGAAATATCGGTCTTCTCGAACGTTTCAGGCTATCCGAGTAGATTTACTACGTTCAAGAAGAGCTGACCGGCAATCACCCTCCGCAAAGAAATGTATAGGAGATTGCCATAATTCGCTAGCGCCTAGGAACAAGCTCTTTATTTCAACTTGATTTCGTAGTCTGGAGAGATACCGTCCGCTGCGGCTTTAACTTTTTCACGAACTGAATCAGGTAAAGGAACATAGCCAAGGGGATCTGCCAAGGCTTGCCCTTCATTGAGACCAAACTCGATGGCGGCTTCAACAGCTTTAGCCTTGACGGGATCGTCGTAGGACGGATAAGCCAGCATCCAAGTGTAGGTAACAACGGGATAGGAGTTTTCACCTTCTGGATCCGTGATAAAGGCACGCAAATTCTCAGGCAATTCAACCGCATCCAATGTTGCAGCAGAAGACTCAGGAGAAGGAAGGATAAAGTTTCCAGATGCATTTTCTAGAGCGGCGACGGGAATACCGTTGTTTTTGGCATAACCGTACTCTATATAGCCCAAAGCTCCATCGGTTTGCTGAATTTGCGCAGTAACGCCTTCATTGCCTTTACCACCAATGAAGCTACCAGCTGGCCATTCAACCGTTTTCCCTTCACCAATATCTTCGGCAAAGGCTTCACTAATAGCGCTGAGGTGTTTAGTAAAGACATCGGTCGTACCAGAACCGTCCGAACGGTGAACAACGGTGATTGTTTCATCGGGCAGTTCGATATCGGGATTTGCCGCTTGAATTGCCGGATCGTTCCACTTAGTAATATTTCCGAGGAAAATTTCGGGATATACGTCACGAGGTAAGTTTAGGTTGTCAACGCCCGGCAAGTTATAGGCGATTACGATGCTGCCGGCAGTCATGGGTAGCAAGAGAACGCCTTCTTCCAACAATTCAATTTCTTCGTCTTTCATGGCGACATCGCTGGCACCGAAGTCGACGGTTCCAGCGGTGAACTGCTCAACGCCAGCGCCACTACCGACGGACTGATAATTAACTTCGAGGTTGGGCTGAGCTTTGTTGAGTTCAATGAACCAAGCTTGGTAGAGGGGTGCGGGGAAGGAAGCACCGGCACCCGTCAAGGCTACGCGCTCTTCAAAAGCGGGCGCGCTGGACTCACCGCCTTCACCAGAAGATGTCGTGTCACCACCGCCGCCACCGCAGGCAGAGACAACGGCCGCCAGACTTAGGGATGCAGCGATCGCAAATAGAGAGCGCAAAGGCTGTTTTTGCTCAAGTTTTAGAGTTTTCATCACTTTTAAAATTGGCTAAAGGACATAGTTTGAACTCAGGCGCTATCTAAGCCAGTTAATATATAGCATTGAAGCCCGAAGTGATGCGAGGTCTAATGTTTCTCTGAATATTTTATATGACTTTCATGTCAGTTCAAATAATAATTACAAGCAATTTGTTTTATTCGTTTCCCTTGTCAGCACC
>JBCDHF010000386.1:0-4524 GCA_038750375.1 Cyanobacteria bacterium P01_H01_bin.15 | reverse complement strand
TTTTCCGTGACTTATGCGAGCGCTCTGCCGATTTTCCCCAAAAAGCGAGATCGTAATCTATGGGCTTAAAGTCGAGGATGCAAAGAGCATCAAGCTATTATTGCCCAAAGGCTATTTTGACGTTCGGGCGGAATAGATAATACAGAATTAAGCCAGAAATTATAATTTGAATTAAACTTCCCAAGATCTGTTCTCCTTGGAAAATGTTGGCAACGCTCAACAACAAGTTCAGCCCTTGCAGAAGTATCGTCAAACTCCAAGCCCAGCTTTGCAGACTGAACAAACCAACAAATACGAGCAATCCGAATACGCTCAAGCCTAAGCCTACAAATCCCAAGCTAAAGATCGAAGCCCCGGTTTCGGCTAGTTGAGTCTGACCGGTAACTGCTCCGCCTAGACCACTTAAGCCTCCAAACAAAATACGGATGCCATTAAAACATAGGCCAATCGACCCACCTAATAAATTTAAAAACGCCAAAATGACGACACCGACAGGACGTTCTGTTTGCATTGTTTTAACCTTAAAATTCTAAAAATTTTGAAATTTTTACCCCGAACATTCTGATTGAATCGGGATTCAAAATATTAAAGCAGCTTTAACTCAATTTGGAGGTACATTCGAGCATTAATTTCTGATTAATTAAGGCGAAGGGTTGGATATTGAGAGCTTCTCGAAAAGCGGCGATCGCAGCCCGATAGTTGCCGAGATTGGCTTCACAAAGACCCAGTCCATGCCAAGCTCCGAAATGATAGCGATTAAGATCCACCACTTGTCGGCAATCTGCCGCTGATTTCAAAAAATTCTTGCGCACATAGTAAAGCACCGCTCTCCGGTTCCAGGCCTCAGCGAAATCGGGTAGCTCAGCAACTAGTTCCGTCAACAATGTTTCAGCTTGCGCAAACTCACCGCTTTGCACAAAACGCTCTGCGCGTTGAAGTTGCTCTAGACCAACCAGCCCTTTCTGGTTGAACCACAATTCCCAGAGGCGCTGAGTTGCGTGCTCTCGCTGACTTGCATCATCGATTTTTAGGTCAGCCAGCAGTTGCTCTATCTCGGCTTCCATAGTGAATCTAATTCCTAGAACCGCGCTTATTCCTTGTCTTTGCCAGTGTTAATTTCCGGAATCCCCTCTGGACGCTCCTGATCCTCCCAACCGACAGGGCGTTTTGCGTTATACCAAGCGACCGAGCCAATTGCGATGGCGGCAATAAATCCCACGACATAAACCGCTGTGAAAGCAACCGGGAAGGACCCAGCTGCGCCCAGGATGAACATACTCATTTACCTAAATTTTTTGATTTGCTTACTTAACATATCTTAGCGGAGTACTCAGCTTCTCCAAAACCGACCTATTCGCCGGTTAATTTGCCGAATGGGTCAGCCTGTTTGCCGCAAAATCAGGGAAAATCAGACCATAGATAAATCGACTTTATTGGGAGTTTTTTAATGGATAACCGTCAACGTCGTATTCAAGAGCATTTAGCCCGCAGTTCAAGCAGTCTTAACTTTGAGAGACTTCCCCAAAATTATCAATCCCAGGCAACCCTTCCGGACAATGATCGCATTCGTCGTCAAGATCATTTGAAGCGCAGCACCGGCGGCAATAGTGCTTATACAGCAGCCGAAACTCCTGAGCAGCGTAAACAGCGCATTATGAATCATGTTCGGGTCTCGAATCAGGCTTAGATAGGCCAATGTTTGCTTTAGATGAAAGATGTTTAAGATTGGCCCATTACAAAGATTTTGAGATTTGATCGCCCAATGTTGCTCTGCCGTGGAGAGTCCTGATGAGTCTGATTCAGCGTTGTTTGCACACCGCAATTTTGGTGTCGGATCTTGAAGTTGCTCGGAAATTTTATGAGGATGTTCTCGGGCTGGCACCGGTAGAGCGAACGCTCAATTTTCCGGGTATCTGGTATGAAGTGGGTGGTTACCAAATTCATCTCATGACCCGCGTTGACCCCCTGCCTGCTCTAGTGAATCCTCAGAAGTGGGGGCGTAATCCTCATCTGGCTTTTCAGGTGAGCGACTTAGCGCAAATTGAGGCTCGACTGATGGCGAGTAATGCACCCATTCAAAAAAGCTCTTCTGGACGGCGGGCCTTGTTTACCCGCGATCCAGCAGGAAATATATTGGAGCTGTCTCAGCTTTAAGCTTGGGGAAAATCCGGTCTGGGTTTAAGTTACGGGGAAGCGTTTAACAAGCTCGTCTCGATACGCCTGCCAAGCATTTAGGGCCTCAGAATCATTGTTGGCTCCTTTGGTTAGACGAATCACTTGATCTTGAAAACCAGTAATGCCGTAGGTTTGGTTCTTTAACGACTGATCGATTCTGTTAACGATGCCTTTCTGAAGCGTAAATTTGCCAAACTTGCCGTAGTAAAGTTCCAATTGCCGAAAATCTGCGATCGCGTAGTCAACTTGGATCACTTCACGGTCGTCGTTACGAATCTCGATTAACGGAAAGCGCACCACCTCTCTTCGTCCGGATACATGGGGCACGATATAAGTTGTTGCTGCGACGCTTGCATCGGCGGGGATCTCTGCCAACAATTGATTAATTGAGCGGGCATGGCTCCAAGCGGCGGGTAGGGGCTCCAGTAAAAATGGAAAGTAGGAATCTGGGACCGCGAAAAAGAGGGTGCGATTGGGATTAGAAATTACCGTAAAGAATAGAGACAGGGCAATACAAACAGCCCAGAAACGCTTAAACGGTTGTTTGCCCCACTGTTTGCGCCGAGCTAACCAGTCGCCCATCTTAACTGAAATTGCTTGCCAACCTGTCACCCGTGCCCATGGTGCATTTTGCTCCCGTAAGCCGTTAGCGACCACCTTTCGCCAAGGCTCTTGCCACAGATGTGTTCGCGAACTCCACCATAAGATGACGCCATAAAATAAACCTGGCACTACGCTTAAGGCATAGCGCACGTTAATGGACAGAACGGTTTGACCCTTGCCAATGAGCAATTTAAAGAGAGGGGGGCCGGCAACCAGCCAGGCACTAGGCGCAATCGCGGGGATGAAGGCGAGCGGTAACCATTGGCCCAGCAGATAGTTGATGGTTCTGCCAATAGGATTTATTAGTTCCCAAACCAAAAGCCAGGGGCGTCGAGCCATCCCGAATAACACATCGATGGTAGAAGCTTCTGTGCCGTCTACATACTGACCAAAACGCTCCAGCATAAATCGACGGGAAACATCGGCTGAAAATATCGGCATAACCAGATTGGTCAGGAGCAAAATATAGAAAAAACTGATGCCACAAACCAACAGTCCTGCTACGGGAAACCGACGACTGAGGAGCATGTAAAGCCCAACACCAAATAGCGTAATGCCGCTGTCTTCGCGTACGACTAGGATAATTGGGACCAAGACCCAAAACAGACCCCACCATCGCCGCTCCAGCGCCAAGAGTAAGCTCAGTACAAACAGGGGAATTTGAGAAATGTCGTGAAAATTAGCCCAGCTTGGGCCCACAACCGCATTTGCACCATAAAAACTGAGGCTGATTTGGGCTGCTAACCCTGACGGCAGATATTGACGGGCCAGAACATATAGGACCAGGCCTGCGAGCGTGATGAAGCTCACCATTAATACAGTGAGCGTTACTGGAGACGGAAAGAGCGCATAAATTGGCCACCAAAGCAGCAATGCGGGCGTAAAGTGCTGTCCTAACCGCCTGTAGGTGACGTCAGGAACCTGCCCATCATGGACCACATTCGTAGACAGTGCTGAAGACAAGGTGCTCTCAAACCAGCGACCGTGCCAGTTATTCCAAAAAACCTGATTAAAAATCCCCTGATCGTAAGAGGAGTAATAGGAGTAATATCGATTGAGCCCCAAGCCCAGACTGATCACAGCAAAAATCGCAGCAACGATGAGGACCCAGCGTAAACCTGGCTCTGTAGCGAGATATTTGCGAACAGAAAGCGACATGTTTGGCGACAAAATAAGAGCGGTCTCTAAATCTTGCCGATTTTAACAGTTCTTTTTCTTTTCCATGAAATGGGAACCTTTTTTTAACTCCCATGCAACTAATTATTCCGATTAAATAATTGTCCCTTACAATGAAGTCAACGGAGACATTTGTTTCCGTTCACTCCTCACACCACTTTCCGTCCGGATTTTATTCGGGCGGTTTCTTATTGGTTAGAATCGCTTTTATGCTCCGCTTGTTGCGATGCTCGACAGCGCTGAGGGCAATACTTTGTACCAGAAAATTTGCTACCAGAGAAGACCTTATATTTAACATTAAAATCAAGCTATTTCCCTCGCTATTTATAGTAGGTAAAAATTACTGTTGCGGGGCAAATCAATAATAAGAACTGTGTCGGATGAGTTGAGCAGAACAGCGCGGCTAGATGCTTTTTGCTATATTGATTCCGCAACTATCAGTAAAAAATGACTTAAAAGAGGTTATCTTGGCATGTCGAAAGCCGAGCCTGTAACGGATAAAGATTTTGACACCGTCGTTCTGGGAAGCGAAGTTCCGGTGCTGGTTGATTTTTGGGCTCCTTGGTGTGG
>JBCDHF010000385.1:0-4530 GCA_038750375.1 Cyanobacteria bacterium P01_H01_bin.15 | reverse complement strand
GGTGAGGCAAAAGCCCAGCCCAGCCAGCCCGCCACATTGATAGAATCGCTAATGCGCCAACTGCCTTGAGTGCCTAAACGATGGGCACGCGTGGGAGATTCGCCAAAAGGAATTTCTGCTAAATCGCTGGATGTTCTCCCTCCCAAATTCACATCTTGGCTTGGCTGAAAGCTATATAGATAGGTCAATCCAAATTCAAGATCCTCTGTCGGCTCCCAGTTGACCTGCGCCCCGGTCGCAAAATCCCCGTTAAACAAACCGTTCTTGGGAGCGGGATCGTTGCCACTATCCACCCCGTAAAAAATATCGAAGCTCAGTGCGCCCGTTGCCTCAAAATTAAACGACAGCCCCTGATCAATGCTTAAGCGGTATACGGTGGGATTCCGGCGAGCAAAGCGACTCAGCGCGCCAGTTCCCCGAGAGCGGAAAAAGGGATTCGCGACTGACTTCACTAAATTATGAGTGTCAATGCCATTGGCAGCGACAAAAAAGCTCGCCCGATCGCCCAAGGGAGCCGTATAAAAAATCCGCGAGATTTCGATATTGTTGTTGTCGGCATTTTCAAAGCCCAAGCGGGTAGCCCGACTATTCGTAACTCGGTCAAATCGGGGGCTATTACCCGTTTGCAGTCGGACTCGCAGCCGATCTCGCCCGGTAAAGCTGGCATCCAAATTAAACCGGACGCGATCGCTAAAGGTCGTGATGCTGCTTAGCCCCTCATCCACACCATCAGGACCGCCAGATCCCGGTAAAACCGGGACTTTTCCGTCATCTATCGCGTCTAACGATTCACGGGCGACTTCTGCCATGAGATCATTGCCGGATGCCAAGATTTCTAAAGCATCGATATCAATGTCATTGCTGTTCGGAACTTCAAAATCAACCGCTTGGTCATCGCCAAACGCCTGCGCAAGGGCAAAAATAACTTCCCCTTTGAGTTTGGTGGTGGTTGAGAATTGATGATCTTCTAGAAAAGTCACCCGGCCTTCTAAACTATCAACGCGACTCCCCAAGTTGGCTAACTCAGCGCTGAAGGCTTCAGTCAATCGCTGTAATGTCAAAATATCTTCCTGCAATACCCGTTGACCTTCGATGATCAATACAGACATTGCGTCTAAACAACCACTCAGACCCGCCGTAAATTCATACCGACTGAGCGAACGCTGACCCTGAAAAGAGCGATTCGGATACCCGACCAAACAGCCGTAGCGATTGACCAGGGTTTGCAGCGCTTCGTAAGCCCAATCGGTCGGTGCTACATCCCGGAATTGACTGACGCTTTCTACGGAGTTGCGGTTAGCGGCTGGTAGCTGAGAGAAATCGCTTGCAGACAGCAACGATTGCTCCGGCAGGAAATTATCGGTACGGGTAGACAGGTCTGTGTGAGTCTCTGAGGAAGCCGATAGCTGTTGAGCGCTCCCTGGGAGAGCAAGCCCCATACTTAGCAACGATAAAACAGTGCCGCCAGCAACAGAGACAAGTCGAAGTAATGCCCATGCGTCGTTCATTATGTATTTTCTAGTAAATTCTTTTTCAAAACATTTTTTTATGGAATTATAGGGTCAGAAAAATCATTTCGCTAAGAATAATCTGAACCAGACTAAAATCCGGCAAAATCAGCTCATTATTCTTGTCTTTCGGGTCGCCAACGCTCAAAATATCGTTCGACGAGCTTGATCGATTCAGTCAGTACATAACCCGTGCTGGCTAGCAGGATAATTCCCACAAATAATTTGTCTGTTTGAAACGTCGCTCCGGCAATACTCATCATGTGCCCGACGCCAGCCTTAGAGGCAATTAGTTCTCCCACAACGATGCCCACAAGCCCCCGCCCGACCGCTAGCCTGACGCCAGCAATAATAAAAGGTACTGAAGACGGTAGCGCCAGCGTAGTCAAAATTTGACGATCGCTAGCTGAAAAAGAGCGAGCACATTTTAAGAGCAAAGGGTCTAGGGTTCTAACGCCGGTCAAGGTGTTCACCAAAATGGGAAAGATTCCCCCTAGAAAGACCACGGCGACTTTGGATTCAATGCCAATGCCAAACCAGAGAATCAGCAGAGGCAAAAGCGCAACTCGAGGAGTGGCGTAGAGGGCAGAAATAAAGGGGTCAAAAGCGGCGCGAAGCTTGCTATACCAGCCTAAACAGATGCCGGCAGGAATTCCTACGAGAATGGCGGTGAAAAGCCCCAAACCGAGTTCCGTACTGCTAACCCAAATGTCATACCAAAAACCGTTGTTAAACAACCAAATAGCCGCCTTAAAGATGCGGCTAGGGGAGCTAATTAAAATCACTTTAATCATCCCCGAGTTTGCCGCTGTTTCCCAGATGGCGAGAAATACCAACACAGAAACGAAGGAGATGAGTTTTGATTGTTGAGCGGCAAAAAATTTGCGTAAATTATGAGGCTTAGCCGCAGACACAATTACGCCCCAAGCATTTTTGGCGTTTCCAAACGCAACAGCCAAAAACTTGAGCCTTTTTACCATTAAGCCTACTCCTTCCCCGATTAAACACTTAAATTGATTGATTCATCGGTTATAGCAGTCGCTAGCGCCTTAAGGTGTAGGCTGCGTGTCAGAACGCACTAAAGATTAGAAGTGTCCTAAGTGCTCTGGCGAAGAACTCCATGGCGCTCACTAACATCGCGCCATGGAGTTCTTCTGACGGGAATGTTCGTCGCTTGAGTTTTGTCTCTTCAGTGAAGATAAGGCTGCAGTTGCTGCCAAACATTATCTTCTATTTCTAAAAACTGACTGTCTCGTTTGATATCGCGAGTTCGAGGACGGGGAAAGTCGATCTGAATGTCATCGGAAATTTGACCAGGGCGCGAGGTCATGACCAGGACCCGATCGGCAAGAAAAATGGCTTCATTGATTTGATGTGTGACATAGATAGCAGTATTTCTGGTCTGGAGCCAAATCCGCTGAATTTCGCCTTGCATATATTCCCGACTCTGGGCGTCCAAGGCGGAGAGTGGTTCATCAAAAAGTAGTAAATTCGGCTCTACTGCGAGGGCACGAGCTAGGTTCACCCGCTGTTTCATCCCGCCCGATAATTCATGGGGAAAACTTTCTTCAAAACCCTGTAGGCCCACTAACTCAATAAAGTAGCGAGCCCGGGATTTAGCGGTAGAGAGGTGGCATCCTTGCAGCTCTAAGCCGTAGATTACATTCGCCAAAACTGTTCTCCAAGGCATTAAGGCTGCCGACTGAAAAACCATGGCGCAATCTCGATGGGTTCCCGTGATGAGTTGCCCATCTATTAGCAGTTTGCCGGAGGTTGGCGGCACTAACCCCGCAGCGAGATTTAAAAGCGTAGTTTTACCGCACCCACTAGGACCGACAATCGCAACAAACTGTCCAACCGGAATCTCAAAGCGAATCTCATGGAGGGCTGTGACCCATTGCTTGGTCCGCCTAAGTTGAAACTGAACAGAAACATCCAGGAACTCTAATTTCGGCATCTATTCGAAACGATTCTACTGACACACCCCCCGCTGACTTTACCCCGAAAGGGATCTTGCCGGGAGGGTGTCAATTCTGAAGATATTTCTGTGATCGCAGAAATATCTCGTTACTTAACCGCTTAAAATGCCGATTATTACGAACCTTGTGAGGAATTTGAACCTTGTGAGGAATTTGTCTCCCTCGGTCCCTTCACAATACGATTGAGAATATCGAACCAGAAGGGTGCCCCCATCGAAATTGCGATCGCGGTAATGAGCCAACCAATGAACACCTTCACCCATCCACCCTGAGTTGTGATTATACGTTGAACTTGGTTTGGTAATTTTTTCAGGCGAGCCATCGTATCTTGAAGTGAACGTTCTTTCGGTTCTGGGACGCTGATCTGTTCACTAATCAATTTCAGCCGTTGCAGATTCGAATTATTCATAAATGCTTGATATTTCTCCCAAAAGTCATCGTCATTTTTGACTTCTGCAAGAACTGCATTCTTTAATTGGGTTCCTCCTGTTGACTTTGCGATCGCAAGTAACGTTTTTGCATCGGATGCGCCATTACTCGTTGCCATGGAAATGAGTTTTTGCTGTACTGCTTCCAAGCAAGCGGTTATCTGGGGATTTTCCCGAGGACAGACTTTATTCTGATTCTCTTTGTCTGGAAAGAAACCAAAATTAAGGGCCTCGATCATGGTATCCACCTCAGCTGCCGTTAGATTGTTGGCTAGGTCATCCCTTTTGTTAGATTGATCTGCAATAACCCAGCCGATCGGCAAAGTCTGCTCGCCGATGTCATCATAAATGTCGACCAGTTCTCCGATTTTTTTGTCCTTACAAGCTTGATCATTTTCTTTACAAGGATCTTTTTTAACAACTTCACTTACTTTAGATGACAGATTAGTTGCAGTTTGATTATCCGGTTGGAGGAGCTGCGTAAAGATATGAAAGCTATCCACATTTATGAGAATTGCAAGACAAAAGCCAATCAAAAAAGAGAGTCCGGTAGAGTTTCGCTTATAAACACCCGTTGAGCGTTTTTGTACCCGTTCAAACTGTGCTTTTACCCCT
>JBCDHF010000384.1:0-4546 GCA_038750375.1 Cyanobacteria bacterium P01_H01_bin.15 | reverse complement strand
TTGCGATTGTGAATGAAACCATTTTTGACGATTTTGCTGGAATGGCAGCGAGGGCATTTGAGTTTTGCTATGGGAGCTTCTGGTTTGTCCTTTTTTCTCTATCCTTACGTCCCTAGGATTACCGCTTTAATTTCGTTATCAATAGGTTGCGCATGGAAGAGATATCTGGTCAACCCATAGAGATGGTCTCTTCGGCGCTCAGCTTATTCATGATATTTTATTAGAACTCAAAAAGCGGTTCAGTTTCTGAACAAAAAGAGCAACGTTTTCCAGATGAATATTGTGCCCACACTTCGGTGCCGTTTCTAATCTCATTTGCCCTGAGTGGGCTGACATTTGACGATTTAACGTGACAAATTTTAGATCTCGTTCTCCGGTTAATAGCAACATCGGTAGTGCCAGCCGGGATAACTTTTGCCAGAGGTTGGGCTGTACTCCTGTGCCTAAATTGCGCAATGACATTGCCAAGTTCAAGGGATTATTGCCTAATCGTCGAGAAATCATTTGAGCAAAACTGGAGTGTTGCCGGGCAGAAGCAAATAACGGCTGCGCATACCATTGATGCACAAACGTTTCAAACCCTTGGGTCTCTAATTTTTTCGCGAGTTCCAAATCATGTTGGACTCTCCGGTCACGCTGCTCGGCCGTTTGTAACCCAGGAGAAGCGGATTCCAAACAGACCCGGTTGAAATAGTCTGGAAAGATCAGTGCTAAATAGAGTGCGAGGCGTCCTCCCATCGAGTACCCGACCAAATTGCATTTTTCAAGATTTAAGGTCTGAAGCAGTCCAATAAGCGCTGCCCCCGTATTCTCCATCCGATAGGCGGTCTCATCACCCCACACCTTTGTCAGACCATGACCTGGCAGGTCTACGGTCACACAAAAATATTTCCCGACTAAGTTTGCGATCGCATCTGTGAAATCCTGTCCGCTGCCCATAAACCCGTGCAAAAAAACGAGCGGCGGATGAGTCTGTTTTCCGTAAGTTTGAACATGAAATTCGTACTGATTATGAACAACCAGCTTTCCCATTGTTGATTATAGCAATGCCAATCTATTGGTTGTTACTGATTTGAACACAAACCCGGCCGGCAAAACACACTATAAATTATTGACTAAAATCCGAAAATGATCGCCTCGGGCTTCAAAATTGGGATATTGATCAAAGCTAGCACAAGCGGGAGATAATAATACCGTTGCTGCGGATAAAGACTTCAATAGCTCAACGCTTCGGCTAATCGCTCGCTCCATGGTTTCTACTTCTTCGTAGTCTTCGTAGCCAATTTGTTGCAGTTTATTGGCAAACTCTGCACTCGCATCACCAATCAGCAACACCTTAGCCGCTTGAGCTTGAATCATGCTTAACCACTCCTGATCATTGCCGCTCTTGGACTTGCCCCCGGCAATTAAAATCGCAGGACTTTCGACTGAGCCGAGCCCTACAACCGCGGCTTCGTAGTTAGTCGCTTTACTATCATTAATGAACTTCGCCCCGCTAAACTCCCGAATCCATTCCAGTCGATGAGCGACTCCCTTAAATCCGGCAATTCCATCTGCGATCGCAGATTTTTCAATTCCGGCGAGACGAGCCACTGCGATCGCAAGTAGTAAATTCTGGAGATTATGGTCCCCCGGCATTTTAAAGAGATGAATCGGCATAATCAACTCACCAAAAGCTCTGACCCAGGCATCATCGATATATACACTGCGTTCGAGTTCAGGCAGATGCTCCTGTTTTGTCGAGACCCAATAGGCTAAGGGAAACCGTCCTTCCGGTGCCAAAAGTCGTAGTTTCTCATCGGCAAGGTTCACCACCTGCTGCTTAGAGCGCTCTAATAAGGACGCTTTAATATCAAAATAATTTTCGAGGGTTTTGTGTCGTTCTAAATGATCCGGTGTGAAAGTCGTCCATACGCCGATTTTAGGGGCGAGGGTATGGGAAGACTCACATTGATAGCTACTGATTTCAGCAATAATCCAATCAAAATAGGGCGGAAGCTGAAAGCTTTTATTTCCGATCCCTTGGGTGCTTAACGCCTCTAATGCCAACTCACAAGCGGCAGTACCAATATTCCCACAGACTCGTGATCGATCCCCGGCTGCTGCAAAAATTGCGCCCGTTAAAGCCGTCGTTGTTGTTTTGCCATTGGTCCCAGTGATACCCACCCAGGGAGAGGCTGATAAAAACCGCCAAGCCAGCTCCAATTCCCCCAGGGTCTCTACGCCAGCGGACCGAGCTGCCTGCAAAATCGGGACATCCCAAGGCACGCCAGGACTGACTACCAACAGATCCGGCTTTCCGGCACTTAAATCCAACTGACTCGCGAGTTCTACCTGAATCCCTTCTGCTGCTAACCGCGCCTTTTGTTGCTGCAAATTTCCATTGTCTGCGCGATCGCGAATAATGGCTTGCCAACCTGCTCGGGTGAGTAACCGAGCGGCTCCTTCTCCAGATTTACCAAGTCCAACGATTTCAGCTTGGAAGGCCATATTGCTCGAAAGTTTCCGCGAAAGAACAAAGGAAGGACGTCATTGATTAAGACAGACAATCAGCAGTAATGCCCGCGCTTTAACTCTTATTTAATAGAAAATGCGGAGAGAAAGCGAACCCGAAAATCAAAAAAAATCGGTCAAGGACAGGACCCCAAAAAAGACAGCGATAAACTGAGCTAAGACTCTGCTAATCGACCAGGCACAAAAATAATGGCTTCTCGTCACCGTAATGTTTCAGGTCGTCATCGCCGATCTGTAGATACCCATAAATCACACATTGATCCCAAAATACTTGCTCGCCGCCTTCGCAGTCTCAGCGTTCAGACCGCCAGCCAACCAGTTCCATCCTTCCCAGAACCCTTGAGCTCCTCAGAAGCTGCGATAATGCTGGAGCGTATTGAGAGGCTTGACCAGAGCGTCCAAAATCTGACCCTCTCCGAAGCCAGTACCAGTCAGCAAATTTCTTCGCAAACTCAGACACTACAGGCGTTTATAAAGCCTAGAATGCCAGAAGATACCATGAGTGACTTCGAACTCAAAGCGCGCTTAGGTAAATTGGAGCAAGGGTTGAATTTAGTTCAGGGTCTAGGTCTAGCGATTCTAATGGCCTGGATTGTTAGCATGTTTCTCTTTCAATATTGGCGATTAGTCTTCAACTAGCCTTCTCAATAGCCTCATTCCGCCGGAAAGCCTGTCGGTAATGCAGAGGATCATCTCGCCACAATGTGCCAATAGCCTACGCCAGATCGCTTAGGGCCTCTTTAGTTTCTGAGTGGCTGGATTTGATCGCGTTTTCCCCAATAGCGATCCTTTTATGAGCTTGATGGCGGCTGTAATGACTGTTCGTAAAGGGCTGGTTCGTAGCGTCAGCAGGAAGTGGGCGGCAGAGGCTTCCCAGTTGGAACTGTGACGATCTGCTACCCGTCCCAAAAAATCAGCAGATTCTTCGGTAGAGTTTTCGTGCTGGGTGCTTTTTCCCCATGGGAGTCTGTTCACAATGAGTGGCGATCCCCCACCAGAAAAATCCCTTCGTTGCGGTAATGGAGTAAGCAAAATGGCTTATGTAATCAGTACAGTCAACATGAAAGGCGGTGTCGGCAAAACAACGCTCACGGTCAACGTTGCTGCCTGTTTGGCCAAATACTATGGCAAGCGCGTGCTGGTTTTAGATCTTGATTCCCAAATCAGCGCCACGTTGAGTTTGATGGCACCCCATGACTTTGCCAAAACTCGTCGTCGCCGCCGTACAATCAGCAACCTGATCGATGCCATTGTTAATCCGCATCCCAACAAGCGCTATGACATCAACGATATGGTATGTCATCGCATTTGTGATATTGAAGGGTTTGAGCTACTACCGGGAGATATTGAACTGTACGATGAATATCTGGTCTCGGAGATGCTGCATAAGCAGTCTCTAGAATATCCAGATGCCGATTTTAGTTTGGTGTGGAATGGTTTAGAGCGCATCTTAATTGATTCAATTTTGGAACCGGTGAAAGATAACTATGACTATATCTTGATGGATTGTGCGCCGGGCTATAACTTGCTGACCCGGAGCGGTATTGCGGCGAGCGATTATTACTTACTGCCCGCTCGCCCTGAACCCTTGTCGATTGTCGGAATTCAATTGTTAGAGCGTCGGATCGCGAAATTAAAAGAGACCTACGCCCACTGTCGCCCTGTAAATATCAACTTACTAGGAATCGTCTTTATTCAATCTGCCAATGGCTTGATGGGGCGCTACTTTAAGCAGGTTATGCGACGGGTAGAACGTGACTTTACGCTAGAGCAGCGGTTCCAGAACTCAATTCCCATGGATATTAATGTTGCAAAAGCCGTGGATTTATTTATGCCAGCGGCACTAGCCGCCCCGAATTCAGCTGGATCTCGGGCGTTTATCAAGTTAACAGAAGAGATTGTTCATCGCTTGGGGAGTGAGCGAATGAGCGCTTAGACTGATTCGACGCCGACACCTCTGGTCGCTTAATCCAAAATGCTCCCACTGCGATGATTGAGTCCGCTGATTAAAATATGCTGACTCAAACTGATA